>QHQV01000161.1 GCA_003219945.1 Verrucomicrobiota bacterium
CGACGGTGCAGTCTATTCGCAGATCACCGGTCGCGACTTCCATGCGCAGGTGATAGACGGGATCGACGCGGCGATTGCTGCAGGGTTCGACCAGATCAAACTCAACGCAGTCCTCATGCGGGGCCGCAATGAAGATCAACTGCTGCCGCTAATCGAATTCGCTGCAGCGCGAAACCTTCTGCTTCGGTTTATTGAATTGATGCCGGTGAGCACCACGGAAGTTCTAAGCGAGAGTAATTTTATGTCGGTGATGGAGGCGAAACGGTTAGTCGAATCGGCTTACGGGAATCTGATTCCGGAGACGGAGTTCCGCACAAACGGTCCAGCCACTTACTATCAGATTCCGGGACGTGCACAGCGCGTAGGTTTCATCGGTGCGATGACGAACATGCATTTTTGCGAGAATTGCAACAAGCTGCGGCTCACGTGTGATGGAAAGTTGCGCCCATGTCTTGGCAGCTATTTGGAGTTTGACATCATGGGACCGCTCCGGGCGGGCGCGAGCGATGAACAGCTCAAGCAGTTTTTTCTAAACGTCGTCGATCGGAAGCCGCGGGAACACGACTTTCGAAATAATTACCAGCCCAATCGCAAAATGATTGCAATTGGCGGGTGAGCAGTGCGTGCTATATCGAACGTAGCCGAGACATTCCTCTGCACAATCGTTCGGGAGGCGTAACGCGATTCCTTGAACTCTGCTCGGAATGACAGGTGAGCAAAAATGAAACGCCTTACACACATAGGCTCCGATGGTCGCGCGCAAATGGTTGATGTTTCAGCGAAGCCGCTCAGTCAACGAAGAGCTATCGCGCGCGGAAAGATTCGGCTCCAGCAGGAAACGCTCAATCTCATCGCAAGAAATCAAATCGCGAAAGGCAATGTATTTGCGACCGCGCGCGTTGCCGGAATCCAGGCGGCCAAGCAAACTGCGCACCTAATTCCTCTCTGCCATACTCTGGCACTCAGCCAGGTAACCGTCGATATCGTTGCTTCAAAGGACGGTGCGGAGGTGAAATGCACTGCGCAGACAGTTGCGCAAACCGGAGTCGAGATGGAAGCCTTAGTCGGCGTCACGGTCGCACTGCTCACCATTTACGATATGTGCAAGGCAGTGGACAAAGACATGATCATCTCCGACGTGCAATTGTTTGAGAAGACCAAAAGCGCTGTAGCAACGGTCGGTGATCGCCGCAGCGAAAAGACGCCGCGTTGATAGCGCGCCGCTACAAGAATGCAGATACAAGCTGGCATCATCACGATTTCCGATCGCGCCAGTGCGGGCGATTACGACGACTTGGGCGGCCCGGCCTTGAAACAAGCCGCGCAAAAAATTGGTTGGCAGGTTCTGGCGGAAGCGATTGTGCCAGATGAAATGGTCCGGATTCAGGAGACAATTCGATCCTTTGCGAGGCAAGGCTGCGGCCTGATTCTGACAACGGGAGGCACTGGTATCAGCCCGCGGGATGTTACGCCGGAAGCAATTCGTGCCATCATGCGAGTAGAATTGCCAGGATTCGGAGAAGTGATGCGCGCCGAATCCATGAACATTACGCCGAACGCCATTCTCTCACGCAACCTCGCCGCGGTTGTCGATCAGGCGCTGGTGATTGCGCTGCCGGGGAAGCCGAGCGGAGCTGTGGAATGTCTTAGCTTTGTGCAAGGCGCCATCCCGCATGGCGTCGCGGTTGCGCAAGGCACGCCGACGTCGTGCTGAAACTTTCGGCGTCTTAATTTGGCCAGATCAGCAGGCGCATCAGCTGCGCACCATAGTTCGTGAGATGCGCATTTGCTCCGCGGCCAGAAACGATATCGCGAGTGAGATAGGAACACTCCGCCGAGCTGTTTTTTACGCAGCTTACCTCCGGCTGGGCTACGCGTCTTTGGGTTGGTTCAATCCTCAAAGGCACACCAGAACGCGCAAACGAGACTTCCCATGACGATCCACTTCGTTTTTCACCTCCAAGCATCCAGGGATATAGCGTTGGCAAGTCGAAGTGCTGCGCTTTCGGCAACGTGATCTTATAGAATGTCTCTTCAGTGGCGAGAAATTCGGGAATCGTGAGTGCCGGATTCTTTCGGAGCGCCAAATAGAGGTGCGCCACGTCGAGACCGGCCAGGTTCATCCCGTTGTAGAGGCCATGGCGATTGGGATCGTTCCTAAAAAATGTGTTGTACCATGCCTCGAATTGGTGACTGAACATCAGGCACAATTCCAGATGGAGATGTGCGCGTTCGCGGTTTATGCCCGTTCCGGTATAACCCATCACAGCGATACGCTGACCGCGCTTCACCGTCTCCCCGGGCTGCACTGCGATCGAGCTGAGATGTCCGTACAAACTATAGTAGTTCGAGCCGTCCCACCGATGCTCGATTACGACGTATTTGCCATAGTTTGAGTAGCCGGGAACGACACTGACGTGGACAACCTGCCCATCGGCAATGGCGCGCACTTCGTCGAGCGGCTCGCCGTTTGCATCGCGGTGGACCGAGCGAATATCAATCCCTTCATGAAAGCGGGTGTAAACGACGCCTCCTCCAGTGCTTTTCGGATCACGGACGAAGCCATATTGGCCACCTTCCCATGGCGTCGATTTCACGCCGTTGTAGTCTCGCTCAATATGTTGGTAAAAAGCGGGGCCATCTCCCGAAAAAAGAGCATCGTTGTCCGTCGGCAGGACAAGATCGAGAACCTGATTTTGTGCTGATTGAATTATCATCGGAGCAGACAAAAAGAGAGCGAAAACAACTCCGGCAATCAATAGTGGCATGCAGATGAACCGCTTTAGCGCTTTCGTTGCCCAAGCAAACGCCACTGTTTCTTCATCAGCTCGACATCCGCGGCAGTTAGTCCGGAAGGAATGTAAATCTTGCCGTCCGACACTCGCTTGTCGATCTGCAGTTCGGTGATCATTCGGCCGTTGATCAATACAAACAGAAAGCCACCCCGGCGTTCGACGCTCAAGGTATCGAGTACGACACGCCCGTGATCGTCGAGCTGAAACAATGCGCCAAAGGTTCCGTCCTGGGCTGGGTACGGAGAAAAGGCCGTGACATCGTGCTCGGTAATCCACGGCAATTTTTGGATGGCAATATCTTTCCCGGAAGACGTCACGCGCGCGGGCATTGAGAATACATCAGTATCTTGAGGGTTTGCTTGCGCATGTACACGAAACGTGCAGTGTCGTTGCTTCGCTACTGTATCAGTCAGCGCAAAAGCCAGACAAAACACGAATACACAAAGACGCCTCATGCCGATTGACTGCGAAAACATTCGCGAGTTCATAAATGGTTGGACAGCAATTTTGCAACCCAGAAAAGTTTTCGGGCTGTTTACGGCCTCATGAAGCGCCATTTTGTTTTGCTGGTTCTGATAGTTTGTGTGGCTGGGCCCATGTTCGGGCAGGACGTTACGCCCACGCCCACGCCGGCGCGAAAACGAGGTTGGTTGAGCCGCATTCTTCATCCGTTTTCTCCCAACGTTGTTCCGCAATACAAAGATCCCCGGCTGCGTGGTCTCGCTCTCGACCTGCAAATTACCCCCCAAACTGTGAAGTTATCTGAAGTCCGCCAGCTCAGTGTGAAAGTGACTCTGGCAAACCTGTCGAAACGCCCCGTCACACTCGATTTTCCCACGACTCAGCGCATCGAAATCTATCTTACGAATTCCGCCGGCGAAGTCCTAACGAAGTGGTCTGAGAACCACGCGATCGGTGAAAAACCTGCGACGATTTTGATCAACCCATCCGAGCGGATCGAGTACAACGAAACAATCTCAACTCGCGAGCTTACGCCCAACAAAGTTTTTATCGCCGAGGTTTTCTTTCCTCAGTTTCTGGAGCTGCGCATTCGGCAAAAATTCCTGGCGGTGCCTTGAGCAGGAGAGTTGATAGTTAACAGCTGATCGTTGATGGAGCGGACCGTGGGCATCGATCAATCGTCAACTACACACTATCAGCTCTTTTCCGACTACCACATGCACCCGCAGGGACATCGTGTGCAGCGATACACGCAGGAATTGCTCCAGCCCTGGGCGGATTCGGCGCGGAGATTAGGAATAAAGGATATCGCTTTCACCGATCATGATCGTTATCACGCCGGAATCGATTTTGATGAAATCAATCGCTTGCGGCAGCGAAATCCCGATTTGCAGATCCGGGCGGGGATTGAACTGGATAACGACCCCGTCCATTCATCGGCCGGTCGCAAATGGATCGAAAAAAATTGGCACAAGCTCGATTTCGTCCTCGGCTCGGTGCATTTTCTGGAGCGCGCCGATCAGAT
>QHQV01000162.1 GCA_003219945.1 Verrucomicrobiota bacterium
TCGGGAAGTCAGCCGGGCGTTCTGTCCCTTTTTCCCAATTGCGAGCGAAAGCTGATCTTCATCCACGGATATCTGCACACTTTTCTTCTCTGTATCGAAAACGAGGTTTTTTACCTTTGCCGGCTTGAGCGCTTCCAGAACGTATTCCTTTGGATCAGAGCTCCAGCGGATGATGTCGACCTTTTCATTGTTCAGCTCGCGGACGATATTTTTGACGCGCGAACCGCGCATACCAACACACGCGCCCACAGGGTCCACTTTTTCGTTCGCACTCCAGACTGCAATCTTTGTGCGATAGCCTGCTTCTCGCGCGATGCCGCGAATCTCCACGGTGCCATCCGCGATTTCGCTTACTTCCAACTCGAAAAGCCTACGCACAAAGTTGGGATGGCTGCGCGACACAATGATCTCGGGCCCGCGGATACCGTTTTCCACGGCGACGACGTACGCGCGAAGCCGGTCGCCCACGTTGTAATCTTCTACCACGACTCGCTCGCGTTGCGGCATGATGGCCTCAAATTTTCCAAGATCGAGAACGACATCGGAACGATCGAAACGCCGCACCGTTCCACTGACGATTTCGCCCGCGCGATCTTTGAATTCCTCGTAGATCATTTCTTTCTCGGCCTGACGAATCCGCTGCATCATGGCTTGTTTTGCCGTTTGCGCGGCGATGCGTCCAAAATTCTTCGGGGTCACTTCCACTTCGATGGCGTCGCCGACATTCGCATCCGGCTTGATCTTGCGCGCTTTCGACAGGTCGATTTCATCCTGCGGATTAGTGACCACATCGACTACCACCAAGTTGGCCAGTGCCCGGATTTCTCCAGTCTTCGGATTGATGTCGATGCGCAGATCTCGCGAAGCCCCAACGCTCTTCTTAGAGGCTGAGAGCAGGGCGTTCGAGACTGCCTCGAGCAGGATTTCGCGTTTAATTCCGCGCTCCCGCTCCAGATAATCGAGCATGGCGATAAATTCGGCGTTCATTTAAAACATATAGCCCGCAGACTAAAAAGAGTGGGATACCAATTCCCACTCCGATCAGCGCGCGGACTAGGGCTACAGGTTACCTTTGCGAAGCATTCGCGTCAAGCTGCGGTTCGGTTTGATTTGACGTTCGGCGCTCGGCTTCGGATAAATCGCGAGCAACAATTGAGCATTGAAGCTATAGTCAATTCGCGGCTTCGGGCCGTCGCCACGGTAGTACTTGTGTGGGCCGTAGTCTATTTACCCGCGCTTGGTTCGATCGCCATCAAGGGAGAAGAGGGACGCCGGATATTACCGGCTGTTCGGATGCTTGAGACGGGGAACTACACCGTCCCACAGGTGGGTAGTAACCCCTATTACCGTAAGCCGCCGCTGGTGAACTGGCTCGTAGCGGCATCTTTCAAATTCCTGGGGGTGCGCAACGAATGGACTGCGCGGCTGCCGTCGGCGCTTTCGGTGCTTGCCGTAGCCATTGCATTTATCACCGTCGCGCGTGCCAGCCTTGGCGCACGAGAATCGCTCATCGCAGCTATGATTTGGCTGACGAACATAGGCATCATCGAGAAAGGCCGGCTAATCGAGATCGAAGCGTTATACGTGTCTCTTTGTGGCCTGGCGATTATTTTTTGGCTGAGCTTCTTCCTTCAAAAGCAGTCGCCGTGGCTCACGTGGATTCCGGCATTTGTTTTTCTGGGGCTTGGTCTGCTGGCAAAAGGGCCGACGCACCTCTTCTTTTTCTACGGGGTGGTGTTAGCGGTTCTGGCCTATTGGAAAGACTGGCGGTTCCTTGTTCATCCTGCGCATTTTGTTGGGCTTGCCGTGATGATTGGGATCGCCGCGGCATGGGCAATTCCGTTCGTCCATAGCACGACATCGCAGGTTGTGATCGACAAGTGGTCGGGTCAGTACACCGGCCGGTTGAAGGGAGTCGATTTCAAGTTTTTCGATTGGATCCAAAATGTCCCCCGCGGTCTGATCTACTTTCTACCGTGGCTTTTGCTGTTTCCGTTTGCCCGATTCGCAAAATTGCAGCAGCAAAGCGAACAGCGACTGGCGCGCGCGTTATCTTGGGGAAGCGCAGTACCGTTTTTGACGATCAATCTTGTCCCCGGCGCGCTGCCCCGGTACAGCATGCCGGCAATAGTTCCAGCATCGTGGCTACTGGGCATGATTTGCGCCGGCAACGCATTGCAATGTCCGACGCGGTGGATGAAAAACGAACGCGTTTGGGCCAAGATTGTGGCTGCCTTCGTTGGGCTGGGACTGGTGATTGGGGCGATCGGTTATCCGGTTACTGCGATCGTGTTAAGAAACAGGCAGCAGGTAAAAAGCGCCGCTGCGGAAATCAACGCGCTGGTGTCTCCAAATGAGACGCTCTACGCCGTGAATCCGGATTATCAGCCGGTATTTTTTTATGTGAAAGCACCGGTGCAATATGTGAGTGATGTTGAAAATCTGCCAGGCAGCGTGCGCTACTTTCTTGTGCGACATAACAATGAAGCGAAGGCATTAGCGGCACAAAAATGGGCCCCGTTGCGCCCGCGACCCATTGCGCGCGTACGGGATTACAGCAAACGCGAGATGATTCTCTTTGAAGTCGCGCCCGCGAACGAGATTGACAGACTCCCGGATTAGAATTGGTTAGCATACTAACCAATTTAGTCTTGAGACTCATGTACCCGGGCGACACCACGGAAATATTCGGCCAGCTGCTCCACGGCACAGCGCGTGCATGGCGGCAAAAACTGGACGAGCGTTTGAAGCCAATGGGCCTGAGCCAGGCGAAATGGCGGACATTAATGCATTTGTCGATTGCGGGCGACGCGCTCACCCAGGCGGAGATTGCCGCGCGGCTGGGTGTAGAAGAGCCGAGCGTGGTGACACTGTTGCATCGCTTGGAGCGCGAAGATTGGATTACACGCACCAATTCAGCACTGGATCGCCGATGTAAGATGGTGCTGCTCGGCCGCCGCGCGCAGCGCGTCATCGCCCAGATCAATTCAAGCGCCAACACACTTCGGCACGAACTGTTGGCAGACATTTCAACCCCTGATCTTCAAATGTGCATGGAAGTGTTGACGCGTATCAAAGATCGCGCCGAGAAAAGCGATAAACTCCGCGCCCGCGGCGAGAAGGCTGGGGCGCGCCGGTTGGCTGACCACAACGGCGATACTAAACGTGGAGATTCGATTTCAAGAAAAGACGCCAGTCGCAGGGGGTCCAAATGAAAGTTAATGCGCCGGTAAGCGATCAAAAAATCATGGATTACGGCCTTCCCAAGCGTTCAACCAGGCCCGAAACGAAGCGAGCCCGCACTGCGAATCAGAGAATTCCCAAGTGGGCGTATTTGCTGTTCATCCTGCTGGCAGGGTTTGTCACCTACCGAATTTATCAACACCGAGCCACGGAAGTTAAAGCTGCTCAGCCCGCTCCGCGTCCGGCAAGCGTCGCTAAAGTCGTCACGAAGGATGTACCGCTTTACCTGGATGAAATCGGTACCTGTGCAGCTTACGAGACCGTGCAAGTACAGGCGCAGGTCAGTGGTGTGATCGTCTCGCGCCATTTCCAGGATGGCTCCGAGGTGAAGAAAGGCGATTTGCTTTTCACGATCGACCCACGCCCTTATCAGGCCGTTCTCGATCAGACAAAAGCGCAAGCCGCGTTAGATGAGGTGACGCTCAAGCGACAACAGGACCTGCGTGCGAGAAAAGTGGTCGCGCAGCAGGACTACGACATTGCTCTGGCGAACGCGCAAAAGTCGAAGGCAGCGACCGAAGCTGCTCAGTTGAACTTTGATTATTGCTTCATCAAATCGCCCATCAATGGACGAATTGGTCTTCGCAATGTTGATGTCGGCAACCTGGTTGGACCTTCCAGCTCGGCACTTGTCACGATACAAGGTTTGGACCCCATCTACACAGATTTCACCGTGGCCGAGAACGATCTGCCGCTCGTGCGAAAATATCTCGGCGGTCCGAATGTAAAAGTAGAAACCTACCTCGCGGATGGTTCGATTGCGCCGCGGGTCGGCGATTTGTATTTCATCGACTACGCAGTGCAACCCGGCTCCGGAACTGTGAAAGCTCGTGGGGTCACGCCGAATCCCGATCGCGCACTGTGGCCATCCGAGTTTGTCCTCGTCCGCTTCATTTTGGAAACGCTCAAGGATGCCACGCTTGTGCCACCGCAAGCGGTGCAGATTAGCCAGGGCGGGCCGTTCGTGTTCGTGGTGAAATCGGACAACTCTGTCGAGCTTCGTCCTGTCACGCCTGGGCAACGCCAGCAGGGCGATCTGACCGTAATCGAGAGTGGTGTGAAACGAGACGAGACGGTGGTTGTCACTGGCCAGCTTGCGCTTGCGCCGGGAGCGAAAATCGCACCACAGCCGTACGCCCCTCAAGCGCCCGCGGCGCCTGACCGCACTGCCGCTTCAAAGAGCGGGATGTCATATGAATGACGCGGAAGAGCATGACGGCGAACGCGAACTAAAAGACCGTGACCGGCGCGGGTCCAGATCGTTCGCCGAGAAGAAGCCGGATTCGACCGCAAAGCTAGTTCCAGTCAAAGGTTCGGGACTCTCCGGGCCCTTTATTCGTCGGCCCGTGATGACCATGCTATTGACCTTATCGGTCATCGTGGCGGGTCTCGCCACTTACGGTAAACTTGCTGTTAACGATCTTCCGGCAGTCGATTATCCGGTTATTCAGGTCAGCTGCTCGTACCCCGGCGCGGATCCTACCACCATGGCGAATAACATCGCCACTCCGTTAGAGAAACAATTTTTGCA
>QHQV01000163.1 GCA_003219945.1 Verrucomicrobiota bacterium
AGAGTTGGGCTAAAAGTTCGCGATCGCGAGGACGCGATCGCCAGCACGCTAGGCCGCGTGCGCTCCCACAGTCGCGCTACGACCCAGCGGAGATTCTCGGCGGGGCGTTACTGGCGATGCCACGGCTGTGTGACGTTGTGAATCCGTGGCTTGCAGAGGTCATTCACCAACACGAAAGCCAAAGTGTTCGCGTCTGGCCGGCTGAACTTATACACGCCGGGGCCTCTGCAATTTTTGGGGACCGCCCCTGCCTGGCGAGTTTCCTGAACCGTAATGGTGTCGCCGGAAAGCGTATAGGTGCCCCAGATCTGTGCTTTTGGCTTAGTGGACATGACGTGAAATGTGCCGTCGGGATTGATGGTCCAGACCGTCCCCACCGAGTTAGTCCATTGTCCGGCGAGCGCGGCTGGCCCGGAGGTCGGGACAGTTTCGCATGCAGCAATCACTACTACTAAGACGACTGCGAAAAGAATTCGGATAGTGTGTTGTCGCTTCATGCCTGCCATCTTGCCTGACTGCGATTAAAGGCGTCAAGCTTTGAGCGGTTCTCATCGAAAGATGCGTTGCCAACAACTTTGTAACTGAAGTGGAAGAGGCTCGTGGATCAACCGCCAACGCAGCCTGCTACAGCAAGACCAATTCGTGGAAGCGAAACTGGAAATGGTTCGTGCCGCTGGGCTGTTTCACTATGGCGCTGCTGTTTCTCGTGTTCGTTGGATCGATACTTGTGATCGTCTTCAGCGCGATGAAATCGACGGACGTTTACAGGGATGCATTGGCCCACGCCAAGACGGATCCGGCTGTAATTGAAGCTCTCGGTTCACCTATCAAGAATGGATTTCTCGTCTCGGGAAAGATAAACGTGAACGGCGCGTCTGGTGAATCGAACCTGGCGATTCCCATTTCTGGTCGCAAGCGCAAAGGGATAATCTACGTGTCGACAGATAAGTCACTCGGGCAATGGAATATTCGGGGCTCTCGTGGAGGTCGGACAAACTCATCGATCTTCTTCAAAAGTCGGCGTCGATCAAATTCATCCTGATTTCCTTCGATAGACCAAAGCCGACCAGCAACCGGCTCGTTTTCCGGCGGAAACGATTACCATATTCGCTACAGAGTGGATTAATGGGATCGCTAACCGTAGCGACTCTCTTTCCGGGGAGCGCAGGCGGCTCGCGTGCACAATTTCGGCGCCCTCGCCCAAACGTCGTTAGCAGCGCTGCGAAATGAATTTGGACACCTGAAAAGTCCGCTATCGACACGGCGCGACCGCTAACATGCGAATCGCGTGCGCTCCCCGGACCAAATGAAAACGCCGCGCAGAGTTTACCTCTGACGCTGCGCACGTAATTTGATGCATGTCGATCTCCGAGGAGCAAGTGAAGAACGCGTTGAAGGCCGTGAAATATCCGGGCTTCACTCGCGATATCGTTTCATTCGGATTGGTGAAGTCGATCCAGATCGACAATGGCGATGTTAAAGTGCAGCTCGCACTCGCCACTAATGATCCAAATGTCCCCGCAACAATCAAAAATGATGCGGAACGCGCCCTGCGGACGATTGAAGGCATTCGCAGCACAAAAGTTTTAATCGATATCCATGCGCCCCCTGGCGGCGCAGGCGCGGCTACAGTTACCACGCGGATTCCGGGCGTCAGACACGTTATCGCCGTCGGGAGCGGTAAAGGTGGCGTAGGAAAATCAACAGTCGCGGCAAATCTTGCAATGGCACTCGAGCAAACCGGCGCACGCGTCGGTCTGTGTGATTGCGACATTTATGGGCCGAGCATTTCGCTGATGTTCGGCACGCGCGAGCGGCCAACAGCGACGGATGAGAACATGATCGTCCCAATCGAGCAATATGGGTTGCGATTGATGTCGATGGGATTTCTGCTGGACGACACTTCGCCGGCCATTTTGCGCGGACCGATGGTGACGCGCTACACGCAGCAGTTTCTGCGGCAGGTCGAATGGGGTGAGCTGGATTATCTGGTGCTCGATCTTCCGCCCGGCACAGGAGACATCCAGTTGACGATTGTGCAGACCGTCGCGTTATCGGGAGCGATCATCGTCACTACGCCGCAAGAAGTAGCTTTGATCGACGCACGCAAGGCCGCAACCATGTTTGAAAAGGTGAACGTGCCGGTCCTCGGCCTCGTTGAGAACATGAGTTATTTCCTCTCGCCGTCGGACAACAAGCGTTATGATATTTTCGGCTCAGGCGGCGGCGAACGCGAAGCCAAGCGATTGCGCGTTCCATTGCTCGGGCAGGTTCCGATCGACATCGCCACACGCGAAGGTGGCGATCGCGGGATCCCAATCGTAAGCGAGGATCCGAAATCACCCGTGACTGCCGAATTTAAGCGGATTGCGCAGGAGATTCGTAAAGCGCTGACGTAGCGAGGCATGCGCAACCCGCACAGCAGACGGAATAAATTTAACGATTCACTCGTCCAATTCCGGTGTTGATATTATTACGGCCACCCAAGCCGTTCGGAGTTGACTAGGTGGAGATCTTATGAAAGAAGAATCGGACATGCCGTCTTCGGAAGCCGATCAAGCGCAATTCGTTAAAGAATCGGCGCTTTACAAGGAGTTCCTCGCGGAGCGCGCAGAAATTTTGAAGCACAAGTGGATCGAGAGCGAAAAAGCCGGGAAAGACATCGGCTTTGAAAGAGCGCTGCTGGATTGGATCGTGAAACATCGCTCCAACTGGCGAGAGCGACGACGAAAGGAGGCGCGCACCGAACAGGCCGCCTCCTAATTTTGTACCTTTAAGGCGATCCCGCGAGGTGGCCAAGGAAACAGTGAAACCAAAACAGAATCCAATCGCCGGCGTCCCGATCATGGACGCGGAAGCAATCCGTCGCGCGCTACGCCGGATTGCGCACGAGATTATCGAGGGAAATCCGAACCAGGAAAGCGTAGTGCTTGCGGGGGTTCCGTCGCGAGGCGTGGAGATTGCACGCCGAATCGCGGCTTTCATTCGCGAGATCGACAATGCCGATATCGACACCGGCGTCATCGACGTCGCGATGCATCGCGATGACGTGGGCACCCGCAAGGAATTGCCAGTAGTGCACGCGTCAAAACTTCCGGTACCGCTGGAGGACCGGACGGTGATCATCGTCGATGACGTCCTTTATACCGGTCGTACCGTGCGTGCCGCGATGGACGCAATCAATTCATTCGGCCGTCCCGCGCGCATTCAACTCGCTGTACTGGTCGATCGCGGCCATCGCGAGCTGCCGATTCGTGCCGATTACGTCGGAAAAAATTTGCCGACCGCGACGCGCGAACAGATCCAAGTGCGCCTGCAAGAAACCGACAACAAACCGGATGGCGTCTGGCTGGAAAAACAACGACTGTGACCGGGCTATCTCTGGGGAGCGCACGCGGCTCGCGTGCTGGCGAGCGCGTCCTCGCGATCGCGAACTTTTCTGTGGTGTTCAACGCGCCTGATGTGGCGATGCACAAAGGAAGACTTTTTCGGCGCGACGTCGAAACCAGCACACGAACCGCGTGCGCTCCCCGGATCACATGACTACGCGCTGGACACGCAAGGATTTACTAGGCCTGCGCGAGCTGAGGGCCGACGAAATCAATTTCGTTCTCGAAACAACGGACGCGTTCAAGCAGGTTGGCACACGCGAGATCAAAAAAGTGCCTGCATTGCGCGGCAAAACGCTGGTCAATTTTTTTGTCGAGCCGAGCACACGGACACGCACCTCTTTCGAGCTGGCTGCATTTCGCCTGAGCGCTGACGTGATCAATATCTCGGCAACGACTTCGAGTCTGACTAAAGGCGAAACGCTCAAGGACACCGCGCGCAATCTCGAGGCGTTGCATGCTGACATTATCGTGCTGCGCCACACCTCCGCAGGCGCACCGCAGTTCCTGGCAAGCAGACTGAAAGGTAGCGTGATCAATGCCGGCGACGGCGCGCACGAACATCCGACGCAGGCGCTTCTCGATCTCTACACGATCCGCGAGCGCAGAGGCAGAATCGCCGGGCTGCACGTGGCGATCATCGGCGACATTTTGTTTAGTCGCGTCGCGCGCTCGAACATTTTCGGTCTACTCAAGCTTGGAGCGCGCGTTACGCTCGTCGGACCAAGCACGCTCGTGCCGCGCGAGTTTGAAAAGCTAGGTGCGGAGGTTTCGTACAAAATCGAGGACGTCCTCCGGACCGTGGATGTCGTGAATCTTTTACGGATTCAGCACGAGCGGCAGCGCCGCGAGTATTTTCCGGGGATTGGCGAATACATCCGCTTATTTGGCCTAACGAAAGAACGCGCGAGACTTTTGAAGCCCGACTGCCTGATCATGCATCCCGGACCGATCAACCGCGGGGTCGAGATCGACAGCGAAGTCGCCGACGGCTTGCAAAGCGTGATTCTCGACCAGGTCACCAACGGTCTCGCGGTGCGCATGGCAGTTCTCTATTTGTGCGGAGGAATTGCGAGTTAGTGAACGCTCGATTTTCAGAAGCGAATGGGGAGCGCGGGCATGTTGTCTGCTGTTCTCGGCATTCTGCCGCGAAGCCTATGTTTGCTCAAGGAGGTGGGCAGCCTGATGCTGCACGCCGCTTAAATTCCGTCCGGCAGAATGCCGGACGATGCGAGCAGAATG
>QHQV01000164.1 GCA_003219945.1 Verrucomicrobiota bacterium
CGTCGGAGCGAAAGACATGCGAGTTGCCGAAATTCGCGATTGTGGCGAACAGAACATCGGCATTCGTGGGACTCGATTCCAAACGGGTGATTGTCACGCCGGGCAATTCCGGCCCCGCCATGTTGGGACTCCAAGTGTTTCCCCCATCGAGACTGCGAAAGAACCCGCCGTTCTCCGTTCCGACATAGACGCGCTGCGAATCCGCCGGCGCCACTTCAATGGCGCTGATTGAGCTGCCATCGAGTGAACCAGAAACCGGACGCCACGTCGTCCCATCGTTTTTTGATCGCCACACACGATTCGAGCCGGTGAAAACCGTCGCGGGCTTGTTCGGATCGAGCGTGATGTAAACCATCCAGACGTTTTCCTTCTCCGACTTCGGCGCAGGCGGAGAGACATCGCGCCGTTGCGTGCCACGAACCCGAGTGATGTTCATATTGTAATAGGAGGCGTAGACCTGGTTCGCCTTTTCCGGGTGGTAAACCATCCAGCCGCCATCGCCGCCTTCGATCTCGAAATGGTCGTCGCTCCCGCCGGTCGTCGTCACGACCGTTCCGTTGTCCTGCGCGCCGCCGCCGAAACTGCGCGGGTCGCTGGGAGCCACATCGATGTCGTAATACATCGTGACCGCCAATCCTTTGCTGCGGTTTTCCCACGACGTTCCGCCGTCATCGCTTACATCGACTCCGCCATCGTTGGCATCGTAAACCCAGCCTGGCGCCCCCGCCGGCATGAGCAACGCGTGATGATCTGCGTGCGCGTAATCGGAATCGCCGCGCGTCGCGTCCCAGTGCGTGATCTGCTTCCACGTATTTCCGCCGTTGGTCGTCCGATGCAGATCGACCCCGCCACAAATCACGTGGTTCGGATCGGTCGGATGCGCGACAATGGAATTGCCGTAGGTCATCTGGCCTTCGCCGGTGAAATGCGAGCCGGCGATGTTCTGCCAGGTGTTGCCGCCGTCGCTTGTCCGGAAAATGCCGAGCACGTTTTCGTCCGATGCCGCGACTTGAAGATAAATTACGTTTGGATCCGACGGCGCCATGGCGAGCGTCGCGCGATTGAACTTCGCCGGCGCCGGCAAACCATTCGTTAGGTGTGTCCAGGTGGCGCCGCCATCGAGCGAACGCCAGACGCCGCTGCTTACACCCTGCGCCGTGACCGTGGCAAAGATACGCTGCGGCTGCACCGGATCGAACACGATCGAGTGGCACCAATAGTTCTGCGCCGAGATGAACGTCTCGCGCGTCCACGTCTTGCCCGCGTCGCGCGACGTGTACATGCCGCCGAGTCCGCTTTCCTGCGGGCTGACCTTGCCGAACCCAATCCCGCCGATCCGAATATGACTCGGATCGTGCGGATCGATCGCAATCACGCCGATGCGGCTCGGGATTGCCGTCTTCGCGCCAGAGGCAAACAACCTCCAGCTCTTCCCGCCATTTGTCGTGCGATACAATCCGACCCCGGCGTAACTATCGGCCGAAAGGTTCGCTTCGCCGGTGCCGCAATAGATGATCTTCGAGTTCGTCGGATGAATCGCGAGCGCGCCCACATTGAGCACGGCTTGCGAATGCCAGAGCCCTTTCCACGTTCGCCCGGCATCCGTGCTTTGCCAGACACCGCCGCCAGCCGCGCCCGCCCAGATGCTGTCGGGCTTCGCCGGATCACAAACCAGACACGTGATGCGCCCGCCAACGTTCGTCGGGCCGACACTTTCCCACTGCGTCGTGCCCGGCGCCGGCGCAAATTCCTTCTCGACCCGCGCGCGTTCCGACACGAGTTTTCCTACTCTCGCCTCTCGCAATGGCCACGCCGCCCGCGCTTGGAACCAGACGCTGCGCCGCTTATGATTCCGCGAAATCCGCCCGAGTTTCCCGCGGAGCGCTCTCTTCCCCGGTCCTGGACCCAGCGGCGCGTTCGTATTCGCTGCCGATTTGTGCCGCCACGTTTTTGTCGTTGCCTTCTTAGTGCGCTTAGCCACGGCGGAGACCTCCAATCTCCGAGGGACGTACTTCAGCAGGTCCCACTTGTTCATGATGTCGGAGAAGTCGGACGTGCTGAGACGCGTCCTCCTGATGCCCGAACTTCCGCGCATTATTCAGCGCCCAACTGACTCCGTACCATGTCGCCAGAAACGCGAGACATTCGAGTGTGAACGAATGGAACCGGTAAAATGTTTCCGCGACAGACAGTGCAAAGATCGCGGCCAGACTTTCGTGCGCGGCCAGCCGCAGCCCGCGCGATTTAGTTATGAGATACATGGGGATATGTGGGGTTGAGGAGTTACGAGATTAGCGAGAGCGCCATGCTGCCGCGAAGGCGCGTGCGATGTCAAACCATAACGCCGCGTGTACCGTGCCTGGTTAGCAAGTGAAAACCGAGGCTGCGATTCGTTCGCTCCATCGCCTTTCATGAGAAGGTATTCAAGTTAAGATTTGGGTTCATTTTGGTTTGCGGGCGATTGGGATCGTGCTTCCATGCGGACTCATTGTTTTGGTCCAGGTTTAGATCCGGTTGCTCGCAATCATGATTTAAGTGCGGAACGTTGCCATCTGGTTATCGAAGTCTAAATGCTTCAGGCGATGCATCGCAATCGTTCCAGATCGTTAGTCCTCATTTTTTCCCTTGAGCTGTGTTGCGGGAACGTTTGATAAGAGCTTTTATTCTTCCACAGCGTTAACAGAAGCACGGCCAGTTTGCGGGCCACGGCCACCACGGCGCGCTTTTTGGCTCGGGCGGTGGCGCCGGCAGCGAGCGCTAGTCCGTATTGACGCAAAGCGCTCGGAGGAGCGAACGGTCCCAGAATATACTGAGCCGAGCTGACCAGGAGCCGTCGCAGGTAGGCGTCACCACGTTTGCTAATGCGCAACTGCGGATCGTTCTCTCCGCTTTGGTCCCGGCGCGGACATAATCCGATGAAGGCGCCCACATCGCGTACTCGTTCAAAGCGCGCCGGATCTCCAATCTTCAAAACGAAATAGAGCGCAGTGATCGGACCGACTCCGGGGATCTGCTCCAGCCAGCTCGTCTCGGGATACTTGGTGTGAGCCAGAGTGCGAATCTCCCGGTCCAGTAGCTTGATCCGCAAGGAAAGTTCCTCGATCGCTTGCACGCTCGGAGCGATCATCTGGACAACTGACTCCGGCAGCGCACTCTGAATGACCTTGTGAAAACGCTCCGTCGATGGATTGGCAATCGTGTAACCCAGGCTCTTGAGCGTAAAACGCAGCGAATTGATCAATCCCACCCGCGCTCGCACCAGACTGTCACGCAACTTGATGCGTAAAAGATCCTGCTGCGCCTCTTCACTTCCGTGCCCCACCGGGTACAGCAGCGCCGGCTCCATCCGGGCAATGCGGGCCAGCATCAGCGCATCGCGCCGATCGCTCTTGCGTTCGTGCTGATAAATCGCCCGAGTCTTGCGCGGATTAGACACAATCACTTCACATCCCGCTTGCTCGAGATGCCGGCTGACCCACGGACTATGACAGCCTGCTTCCATCACAACCAATGCTCCAGGATAACGGCTGCTCAGCTCACTTAAAGCCACCCGGTTGTTGGCCACACTTCCCTCTTTCACCACTTGCCCACTCTCGCCCAGCACACAAAACCGGTGCCACCGATCACCCAGATCCAATCCAATTATTGTTCTCTCCTGCCTGTTGTTCTGTTGTTCTCTCATAAGGCCGAGAGTTTACCAAACGCTCTCGCGTCAGTCCTCCCCGCCTTCTCATCTAATCTGGTTAGGTTCGTTTCTGCTCCCACTCGGAACTGCCCATTCCGTGAAAACTGGAAATGCGTCCGATTTCATAAGTCCCCCTGCATCATCGCGATTAGATCAAAGCCAAAGTGAGAAAAATGAT
>QHQV01000165.1 GCA_003219945.1 Verrucomicrobiota bacterium
TCCATCACATTTTGTAGGGCGTCTGTGGCAGGCGCCAACTCCTTTGATCGGGCGTTGGCGTTTCACAGAAACGCCCTACAATTGTTTGCGGCTGCAGCGTGCGCCATGACCACCGCCAACAAGATCACCGTTGTCCGGATCGTGATGATCCCAGCCTTCGTCACAATGGCGATTTACTATGGCGAAAGCATTCAACGCGGCCAACCGCTCGAATGGCAGCGGTTCGCGGCGATCGCAATTTTCCTCCTCGCCGCGGTAAGCGACGGACTCGACGGTTACGTCGCTCGACGATACAACCAACGCAGCACACTTGGAGTCATTCTCGATCCCATTGCCGACAAGGGATTGTTGCTGAGCGGCGTTATCACATTAAGCCTAACGAACTGGAGCGAGTTTGAACCGGCGAACGGAAAATTCCCGGCCTGGTTCCCAGTACTTGTAATTTCGCGCGACGCTATTCTTCTGGTCGGGACGCTTGTCCTGTATTTGCTCAACGGAAAAGTGCAGATAAAGCCACACTGGACGGGAAAGATCGCGACGGTCTTACAGATGGTCGCCATCGGCTGGGTGATGCTGCAATTCCGCATTATTCCATTGTTCTACGTTGTGCTTGCAGCCGGCGTGTTCACACTGATTTCAGGGATCATTTACGTTGCAGGCGGCGTCCGTCAGTTGCAGGCCGAAGGCCACGCGCATCCGGCGAAACCCTAGGTGTGGGATGCTTTGGTGATTGAGACCCACACGCTGCCCAACGTGGCGATTGTCGGACGGCCGAATGTGGGCAAGTCCGCGCTGTTTAACCGTCTTATCGGCCGAAAAATTGCGATTGTTCATGATCAACCCGGGATCACGCGCGACCGGCTTTCGGCAACCTGCACTCGCGGCGAGCGCCCGTTCACACTGTGGGACACCGGCGGGATTTTCGGCGCTGGCGAACGCGACCTGACCCAGCAGGTGCAGCACGCCGCCGAAAGCGCGCTACGTGACAGCAATCTTCTTCTTTTCGTTCTCGACGGAAAGGAAGGCTTGTCGTCAGTCGATGAGGAACTGGCGCGGATGCTGCGCAAATCACAAAAACCAGTCGTGCTGGTGATTAATAAAATAGACACCGAGAAGCACGACCCGTTGGCAGTGGAGTTCGATTCGTTAGGCTTCGAGAAAATAATTTCCGTCAGCGCAGAACATGATCGTGGGATTTCACAATTGCTGGATGCAATCGAACTGCAACTCCCCTCGCCTGCTGAGATCGATCATCCAACACTTGTCGGCCGTGGCCGCGGTGAAGGAGCATCGAATGTTGAGTATCCAATCGCGATCGCGATCGTCGGTCGGCCGAATGTGGGTAAATCTTCGCTTATCAACTCCATCGTCTGCGGCGATCGCGCTATTGTGAGCGAGCTGCCCGGCACAACGCGCGACGCCATCGATATAGCCTTTCAGCGCGATGGCAGGCAGTTCGTCTTCATCGACACTGCCGGAATCAGACGGCGCGGGAAAGTCTCCAGCTCGGCTGAAGTTTTCAGCGTGATGCGTGCCGAACGCAGCATTCGTCGGGCTGATCTTTGCATTCTCGTCATCGACTTGAGCATGGGCGTGACGGCACAGGACAAAAGGATCGCCGGGCTGATTCAAAAGGGACGAAAACCAGCCATCGTCGTCCTGAACAAATGGGACTTGGTTAAGCCGAGACGCGGGGAAAAGCAGTCGGCCAGGGAATTAATCGAGGAGACGCGCTCGCGGATTTTCTTCCTCGACTACGTGCCGGTGTTGATCACGTCTGCCTCCACGGGCGAAAATGTCGATCGGCTTTTTGCAATGATCCAAAAAGTCCAACATGCGGCTCGGAAGCACATCGGCACCGGGGTTCTCAACCGCTTAATGCGCCAGGCGTTTGAAGCGAATCCTCCTCCACTGGTTAAAGGCCGCAGACTGAAATTATTTTACGCGACTCAACCAAGGAACGGCGGTTCCCAATCCGCCGAAGGAGCGCTTAAAAAATCGTCTCCCTCCGATAGGCCCCGAAGCGATGTCGCACCTCCGGAATTCGTGTTGTTTGTGAATGATCCTCAGTCGATGACCGAAGGATATCGGCGCTACCTCGAAGCTCGCATCCGGGAAACGGAGCCGTATCCCGGCTTGCCGATTGTATTAACACTGCGGCCCCGCGGTCAAAAGGGATTTGCGCAGTCCCGCCGTTCGAACGCTCGCAAAAGCCATAAGTAGCAGACTGGCAGTTCGTGTCGGTTTGATCGAACGTTCTCGCTGCCTAATTGTCTGAGCAGACCGTATGAAATCGACGCAGGAAATTACGCAAGAAGTACGAGACTTGGGCCAGTGGATTCCAGCCCTTCGTCAACAGGTTGGGCACGTCGTGATCGGGCAGAAGTATTTGGTGGATCGTCTTTTGCTGGGACTGCTGGCCAACGGTCATCTCCTGCTCGAAGGCGTGCCGGGCTTGGCGAAGACGCTCACTGTAAAAACAATGGCTGCAGGCATTCACACTGGGTTCCAGCGCTTGCAATTCACGCCTGACTTGTTGCCGGCAGATTTAGTCGGAACGCTCATCTACAATCCGCGCACCGGAGAATTCACGACAAAGCTTGGACCCATCTTTTCCAATTTAATTCTGGCGGATGAAATCAACCGCGCGCCGGCCAAAGTTCAGAGCGCGTTATTGGAAGCTATGCAGGAACGGCAGGTCACAATTGGAGAACAAACTTATCCGCTCTCCGATCCGTTCCTGGTGCTCGCGACTCAAAACCCAATCGAACAGGAAGGCACCTACCAACTGCCCGAGGCGCAACTCGATCGTTTCATGTTCAAGTTGAATATCGGCTACCCACAAAAACGCGAGGAACGAAGCATCCTCGATTTGATGGCGACTTCAGCGCCGGATTTGCGAGTCGACTCTGTAGTCGAGCCGAAGCAAATCATCGCTGCGCGCGAAGTTGTCAACAACATCTACATCGACGATCGTGTGAAAGATTACATTGTGGACGTGGTCTGGGCCACGCGCGAACCCGGCGCCTACAATCTGCGACTCGAGGGACTGATTCGCTACGGCGCTTCGCCGCGAGCCACTATTTATCTCGCCCTCGGCGCGCGCGCCCACGCCTTCCTGAACGGGCGCGGCTATGTCACGCCGCAGGATGTGAAGAGCATCGGCCCCGACGTGTTGCGCCATCGCATCATCGTCAGCTATGAAGCCGAGGCTGAGGCGGTGACGAGTGAGACCATCATCGAACGAATTTTTGCAGGATTACCTGTGCCGTGATGCCGTCTTTCAGTCATTCCGAGCTACGTCGAGGAATCCCGTGGCTTAACCCGAACAGCAAATCCCCGGCATCCCTTCGACTCCGCTATGCTTCGCCCAAGATGACTGCTGCTCGCGAACAAATGCTGTCGACTAAGTCGAAACCTCATTCATGCGACATCAAAATTATTTCGTTTACATCTTAACGAACGGTGATCGTCACACGGTTTTGTATATTGGTGTCACCAACAGCCTCGAGCGACGTGCGAGTGAACATTCGCTCGGTTTTGGCAGCGCATTTGCGCGGCAGCACAACGCTCATAAGCTGATTTATTTCGAAGCGTATCCGAATCCGACTGGCGCAATAGCGAGAGAAAAGCAGCTTAAACGTTGGCGTCGGGCGAAAAAGGAAGCGCTCATCGCGAAAAGAAATCCTGAATGGCGTGACCTCTTTACAGAGATGTACGCTTCGACGACACCCAGTCCTCCTCGGTAATGCAACTGGATCCCTCGACTTCGCTTCGCTCCGCTCGGGATGACAAGCGGGCTGAGAAAACAACAGAGATTCTCAAGAAAATCAGAACACTTGAGATCAAAACCCGGGGTCTGGTGGAAACCGCCTTCGCCGGCGATTACCACAGCGTGTTTAAAGGACGCGGAATGAACTTTGAAGATGTACGCGAGTATCAACCCGGTGACGAGATTCGCGCGATCGATTGGAATGTCACTGCGCGGATGGGCAACGCGTTCGTAAAAAAATTCACAGAAGAACGCGAGTTGACTGTGATGCTGGTCGTCGATGTGAGCGCTTCTGGAAATTTTGGCAGCACAACGCAATCGAAACGCGAGCTCGCAGCCGAGGTGGCCTGCCTGCTAGCGTTCAGCGCCATTCGAAATAACGACAAAGTCGGCCTGCTACTTTTCACCGACCGCGTCGAGCTTTTCATTCCGCCGAAGAAAGGCCGTTCGCACACGCTGCGTATCATCCGCGAGATTTTGTTTTTCGGACCGCAGGGACGCGGCACCGAGCCCGGGCTTGCCCTTGATTATCTTAATAAAATTGTGACCCGGCGCGCGGTTGTGTTTTTCATCTCTGATTTTCAGGCTCCGGATTTCTCGCGCGCGCTCGCGGTGAGCGGGCGGCGGCACGATTTTATAGCAATTCACATCCAGGACGAACGCGAAAGATCGCTGCCAAACGTCGGCATAATCACGTTAGAGGATGCTGAGACGGGCGAACAGATCGAGATCAATACAGCAGACCGCAAGACGCGAACTCTTTTTACAGATCTCGTCACTGGTTTTGAAACGGAGCTTT
>QHQV01000166.1 GCA_003219945.1 Verrucomicrobiota bacterium
CGGGAAAAAGCGACCGAATGCTTTTTTCATTTGCTTCGCAAACGCCGCGCTCGGTGATCAGGCCGGTGACCAACTCTCTCGGCGTCACGTCGAACCCGTAGTTCGCGGCGGGACTTTCATCTGGTGCAATTCGGACCGCGATCTGTTGCCCATCACACCAGCCGTCGGCGTTTTTTACTTCTTCCGCGCCACGTTCTTCGATCGGAATTTCCCTCAATCCGTCGCGCATTTTCCAATCGATCGAGGATGACGGCAGCGCTACGTAAAACAGGACGTCGTTTGCCTTTGCAGCCAACGCCTTTAGATATGTGCCAATCTTGTTTGCCACATCTCCAGTGTAGGTAGTGCGGTCGGTGCCGACAATTATCAGATCGACTTCGCCGCGTTGCATCAAATGGCCCGCCGCGCTGTCTGCGATTAGTGTGTGCGGCACACCGTGCTGGCCCAGTTCCCACGCCGTGAGTTTTGAGCCCTGATTTCTCGGTCGAGTTTCAGCCACCCACACATGCAATGGCAAGCTGCTGTCGTGCGCAACGTAGATCGGTGCAGTCGCAGAGCCGTAATCAACAAATGCCAACCAACCTGCATTGCAGTGAGTCAGCACGTTGACCGGCTTGTTAGGCTTCGTTTCCGCGATCTGCCGAATGAGCTGTAGGCCGTGTTGCCCGATCATCCGGCAATGCTCCGCATCTTCATCTGCAATCAAATCAGCCGTGCGCAGTGCCAGGGCGATCTTTTCATCCGCAGTTTTTCCCGTGGCAATATTTTGTAACTGCCGCTCGATCGCCCAGGAAAGATTCACCGCTGTCGGCCTCGTTGCCCTCAGTTGAGCTGCCGCGCGAATCATGTGCTCATCGAACGAATCGCGCCCCGCGCGCGCAGCTTCGAGCGCGGCGAGATACATGCCGTATCCTGCGCTCGCACCGATCAATCCCGCTCCGCGCACGTGCATCTCGCGAATCGCCGTGGCCATCTGCTCGACTCTGCGAGCTTCTTCGATCACAAAATCGTGCGGCAAAAATCGCTGATCGATCAGCTGCACCACGCGTTCGTCGTCCGGCTTACGCCAGATAGTCCGGAAATGTTTGTCGCCTACTTTCACGCTTCGCAATCGTCGTCTCGCTTTAATGCATAAATGGCGCTGTCATGTTGAGCGAAGCGAAACATCTCAGTCTTTTTTCGCTGGTGGATCGGTCCCAATTTGATCTGAGATTCTTCGCTTCGCTCAGAATGACACTTAAGACATGCTTCTAGACATCAATTCCCATCGCCACCGCCCCGGGGATATCTTCCCAGCCGGCGCGCTTCCAGAATTCAGCACCGCGTAGATTGTTGTCGGCCACCAAAATAATAGCGCGTATCACGCCAACCCGGCGTAATCCGTCCAGGCACTCCTGCACCAGACGCTTACCAAGTCCGTATCGGCGATAGGCGGGATCAATCGCCAGGTGATAAATGTGCCCGCGGCGTCCGTCGTGACCACACATCGCGACGCCAACAACCGTCGATCCATCGATTGCCACTCTGCTCAGCTCCGGATTGCGCGCTACAAATTGAGCCACGCCTTCTTTATCGTCGCCCTCGGCAACTTCCAGACCTTCAACCCGTTGCCAGAGCTCAAGCGCCGCGTCGTAATCGTCGATGCAAAATTCTCGAGTCAGGATCTTGCCACTCATCTTGTGTTTACGATTCTAGCACTGTAATGACACGATGCTTTCATCTTAGCTGAGCAGGTTTCAACCAAAACAAATCTTTCGGCACACGTCACAATTATGAAATGTAAATTCGCACTTTGTGTCTCGCTAATTATGGCCATCGTGGACGCGAACGCAGAGTCGAAACCTTCGGCAACATTGATTGTAACTAACGCTGCCGTTTACACTGTAGATAAACAGCAGCCAAAAGCCGAAGCAGTCGCTGTAATCGGAGATCGCATTGTCGCCGTCGGCTCGCGGGCTGACATTGATTTGTGGCGCGGTCCGCGAATGAAAGTAATCGATGCTGGCGGCAAACTGTTGCTGCCCGGATTTAACGACGCGCACGTGCACTTCATCCAAGGCGGTGCACAGCTCGATCAAGTTCAGCTTACTGAAGCCGCAACCCCGGAGGAATTCGCAAAACGCATTGCGAGCCAGGTGAAAAAGACGCCGAAAGGCGAATGGATTTTAGGCGGTCGATGGGATGAAACCAAATGGTCCAAGCAGGAACTTCCGACCAAAGCGCTCGTCGACGGGGTGACTGGCGACACTCCAATTTTCGTTGAGCGTTACGACGGGCACGAAGCACTTGCGAACTCGGCAGCAATGAAATTGGCCGGCATTGACCCGAAGACGCCGGATGTTGCCGGAGGAGTCATCGTCCGCGACGCAAGCCGAAATCCCACTGGCGTTTTCAAAGACGCAGCAATGCCACTGATCTACAAAGTAATTCCGCCGATGACGCATGAACAGCGGCTGCGCGCCGCTCGCGCCGCGGTGAAACATGCGGCGTCGCTCGGAGTGACGAGCGTGCAGCACATGAATCCCGAATTCGCGGATGTCGCTGCATATTCCGAGCTGGCCGAAAAAGGTGAGCTCACCACGCGCATCTACGCGGTGCCAATGGAAACGGACTGGCGCGACCAGGCGAAGGTTGGGATTCGTCGCGCGTGGGGCTCTAGCTATCTGCGACTCGGCGCAGTCAAAGGTTATGCCGACGGCTCGTTGGGCTCGCGAACCGCTTACATGTTTGAGCCGTTTACTGATGATCCCGCCAACCGCGGCCTGTTGAGTGACGAAATGCATCCGCCCAGCGCGATGCGCGACCGCTTGATGCAAGCCGACGCGGCTGGACTACAATTGCGGGTTCATGCGATCGGCGACCGCGCGATTTCGATGATGCTAGATATTTTCGGCGACATCGAAAAGGAGCATGGCTATCACGACCAGCGTTTCGCTATCGAGCACGCGCAGCACATGGCACAAAAAGATTTTGAGCGCTTTGCGAAACTCCACGTCATCGCGTCAATGCAGCCTTATCACGCAATCGACGACGGTCGCTGGGCAGAAGCACGCCTCGGTCACGAACGAGCGCGCTACAGCTACGCGTGGCGCAGTTTTCTCGATCACGACGTTACACTCGCATTCGGCACCGATTGGCCTGTCGCTCCGCTCGACCCGATACTGGGAGTTTACGCCGCCGTCACGCGCGCCACGCTCGACGGAAAAAATCCCGCTGGTTGGATTCCAGAGGAAAAAATCACCCTATCGGAAGCGATCGAAGCCTACACCATGGGTGCGGCATTCGCCGAATTTCAGGAACGCGAAAAAGGTTCCATTTCACCGGGCAAACTGGCTGACATGGTGATACTGACCGACAACATCTTTGAGCTGAAACCGGAAGCCATTCGCAACGCGAAGGTGAAAACCACGATCCTCGGCGGCAAAGTGGTTTACGGCGAGCCGTGATCTGCAGCGTGACGATTCCGCAAACCTACGAAGCCGTAGCGCTCGCAGGAATGAGATCTTCAGGTTTGCTGAATCGAAGGCGTTTCCGCAGCTCATACCGGAGCAGCAAGAGATTGACGCAACATTTGGAAGATGACGGTGCCAACCGACAGATACCAGACTTTCCGGATCTCAAAGCCTAGGATCCGCGCCCCGCGCTGATGCTATTCCGAATTTTCGGTTTCGAAAGTGAGAATCAATCCTCCCGAAACCGGTGTTAATCCGTGGCCAGCAAAGCTTCAGTGCTCTAGCACGAAGTTTTCAATTTCACCTACGACACGATCGAATTCGTCGATGAGATCCGAATGATCGCCGTGCTGCCGAAATGCGGTCACAAGAGTTCGGTAATACCAAACGGTGCCGTCCTTTTTTCCACTGAACCGTTCGAATACTTCGAGACCATGTCGTCGAAGCTCCGCCAAAATGGCTCGGGTGTTATGCAACTTATCCGACGCTGATACCAGCCGTGTCGAACTATCAGAGTTTTTGAGATGATCGATGTAAGCGCGCTTTCGCTCCGACCATGGTGGCTTTGGCGTCTCATATGTGTCGGTGCATCCATCAACGATTTTGGCGACTTCATCGCCAAATTTTTCGCGGATATCGCGCAATCGTTCCGCGCCACCGCAATCTTCCACGGTATCATGAAGCAGCGCGCTGATCGCTTCGGTTTCATCCGCGCCGTACTCAAGTGCGATGGCAGTCACCCCTAGAATGTGCGCAGCGAACGGAATCCCCGTTTTCTTGCGCGTCTGATTACCATGCGCGCGTGTCGCATAAATCAGCC
>QHQV01000167.1 GCA_003219945.1 Verrucomicrobiota bacterium
GATTCTCATTATGAAAATAGTTGAGCCAAAGCGGGACGCCTTGAGGTCCGAACATGTTGTGATCTCCGCTTTGCTGACCGGTCGCTACAGCCGGATATGCGCTCGCTGCATAGTCCAGCAAATTCAACGTAGCCGCGTTCGCAGGATCAATGGTCAGGCCGATCGTGCGCAGGTATTTGAGGTCGGGTTTCCACGGCGTGTTCCGCAAACGATACGAGCGGGTTGCACCATCATCTCGCATCTGTAAGCAGCCGCTCTCTACCAGGCGTGCCAGGATCCACTGTAACGCAAGCCGAAAGCGCGGCTGAAAACCAAGAACACTGCAAAGCTTATCAGCTGATCGCCAGGCGCCGAGCTGTTCTGCCAAATTCAGCTGGCCTAACAAATCGACAGCCAGTTCGATGCTGTAGCGCTCCATCAGTTCGATACTTTGATACAAATGCTCGCTGAATATCGCTGGAGGAAATTCCTTGAGACACTCTGCCAGAAGCGGGTCGCTCCGCCCGGCCGGAAATTTGTGCGCATCAAATGCGGCCGCCTTCACCGATTCACCTTGCTTCCCAGACGACTGCAAGTCGACCTTCGACTAGTACGCATTCTTCCGCGCGACAGCAAAAACTGACCTCGCAAGCGTTTTTACTCGTCGCGGAAAGCGAAATCGTGAATGGCTGCTCCGGCTTCAGTGGCGCGAGAAACTTGACGCTCGGTATGCCGCTGAGCTGAGAGTCCTGCCGCCATTCATCGAGCGCTGCGATCACTTCGTCGAGAATAACCACTCCCGGTACCAAAGGCGCGCCGGGAAAATGTCCGGGCAGACTTGGATGATCGGCATGGATCAGACGAAGAACCTCAAACGTCATGCGCAAGGCTGTTGCAGCTCGATCATATGAGACGAGCGATGACTTGGTGGTTGATGTCGCGCACGAGTCAACTGCGACAGACCAAATCGCTTGCAATACGGGCCGAACGCGCTGAGCACGTCCTCCGCGTTAGCACCAAATTGCGATAGATCGTATCGGTGATTGGCGGATTCTCTCTTCGCCTGGCTCGCGATGAGGACGCGCATGCTTTGCTCTGCTTCCTTCGACAGTGACCAGCCGAAAAATTCGTAGATCCGCCGAACTGCGCGAATCGGTTCGCGACAAACCTCCTCATATTGAATGTCGCAGATGCGGTTGTCTGCCAGACGATCGCGTTCACGCAAAAATTTGTTCATCGTTTCAGACCAGTAATCGATTGCCTCGCAGCACACGATGGACGGATCGACCGCATCGCTAAACGCGCTGCGTAGAATGGTCACTAGACTCGACACAGACGCCATCGAATCGACAGGCGTCCGGTGGGTCTGCACGAACAGCGCATCCGGATAAACGGAGAGCAACGCTGGCAAGGCGAACATGTGAGTAGGCGCTTTCAGGATCCATCGGCGAGCAGATCGCCGAAACTGCAGATGTTGAAGAAACCGGCGATGATATTCGTATGCCGGCCGCAAATCCTGCCGAAAAAACCAGGTGCGATATGACGGCACATAGTACATCGCATCGAACTGATCGCTCAGAAACGTAGGCGTCATAAGGCTGACACACTCCTGCGGAAGTTCTGCACCAACCACGTGCGCATAGCGGAATGTAGGCACGAGCCAGTTAAAGAACTTACAACTTTGCGTTGAGCTCTGAATTCGGCGTTTCTCATCGGCGCGCGTAGGTGGAGATGGTGACCTCACTTCCCACATCAGAGGAGATCGGTGTTCCGGGTCTGCTCCGAGCAGCCGATGCAACACGCTGGTGCCGCTACGGGGCAAGCCTACGATAAACAGGGGTTGGCAGATTTTCTGGCGCGTAATATCTGGATAGAGCTGCCGGTCCCGTTTCATTTGCAGACGCGCACACAATGTCTCCAGAACATCAGTTTTCAGAGCAATTTTTCCGATCAAGTTGAGCTGTGCCTCATCCTGGCATGAGTCGAGCAAACGCGACAACGCTTCAAAAAAATCGCCCTCGCCAAAGTCATCTATGCCGCAGCGTCGCTTTGCGGTCTCAATCAAGTCCGTCGCAAACGTTCGAGTCCACGGAATCGACGTTTTTTCCAGCAGCGCCCCAAATCCATTGAAGAGCCGCACAGGTAGCTGCGGACGAATCTGCTGAAGAGTAGTGGGGGAGTTGTTCATTGAGGTTGAGGCAATTCCAATAGCAGCGATCGTAATCGGCCGCTACTGGCCTTAAGTGCCATGGAAATGAGAC
>QHQV01000502.1:0-1153 GCA_003219945.1 Verrucomicrobiota bacterium
AAATAATCCAACGACGACAGCGGCAAGCAGGCCGCAGAACAAATTTACCTGTAGCCAGGGATGGCGAAATCTGAAACTGCGCGACCAGGGCGTCGTGAGTCGTTCCTCCGTTTCGACACCGACCATTTCGCCCGGCTGCGCACTTAACTCGACTGCCTGTGCTTCAAAAAGCATCTGACCGCGTACCAGGCCGATGAGTTGCCTGGACTTTTCGCAGACGGGATACACCGGATAATGCCGAACCAACACGGCTCTCATCGCCTCGGTCAACGACATGTCTGGCGTCAGATAGAACGGATCCTTGAGCATGATTTCCTCGAGCCGTTGCGTTTGTTGTGCCAGCAGCATGTCGCGCATGACCACGACCCCAAGAAGCTTTTCCTGTTCGTCCGTCACGAAGGCGTAGGTGATAATCGTTTTTTTCGCGAGCCGGCGAATTTGCTCTGTAGCTTCCGCGACGGTCGTTGTCGGGCGAAAAACTGCCAGCGGCGGCTGCATGAGCCGTCCGACGGTACGTTCCGGATAAGTTTGATTACGCATCCACTGCTGCGTTGTCTCGGAAGAAGCGGTGGCCAGAATTGTCTCGCGCCGGGATGAATCGAAGCGTTGCAGGATCTTTAGTGCTGCCGCGGGGTTAAGCAGCTCAAGCATCTTAACCACGAATTCATCCGGATACGGCTCGAGCATCTTTACTGCTTCGCGCGGATCGCGTTCGACGACCTTAGTGAAAAGTTCTCGAAGTTCCGGCTCAATGTCGCGCGCAGCGCCCGATGCAATCTCTGTTGTGCCCTTACTCATGGGCGCGAGTGTGGCAAGCCGAGCGTGAGCTGGCAATATTAACTGCTCAACAAGGACGTTTGCGGAGTATTTGGAAATCGGAGCTTCTTCTCAATCTTTAGGTTGTGCGTGTCCTCGTTCTAACCGGCGCTGGTGTTTCAGCTGAAAGCGGCATCCCGACTTTCCGCGGAAAGGATGGCTATTGGCGGAATCTTGATCCGACAAAACTTGCGACACCGGAAGCGTTCGCACGCGATCCGCAATTAGTTTGGGATTGGTATCGCGAACGGCGTCAGGGCATCCGCATCGCGCGACCGAATGCTGCGCACGAAGCAATAGCACGACTTGCACAACGGAGGGATGAGTTCCTGCTCGT
>QHQV01000502.1:1187-2113 GCA_003219945.1 Verrucomicrobiota bacterium
GCAGAAAAGATGGCGCAAATTCACGGCGACATTTTCGTCACGCGCTGTTTGCGCTGCGATTTTGAACGCCAGGATTATGAGCACGAGCATGAGCAGGAAGACCAAGCTGTTTTTGGAGTGCGCGAACATGTTCGCGCTTTGAAAGCGGCGACATGTCGCCGCACTCCAAAATGTCCAGAATGCGGTGCGCTTATGCGGCCGGGGGTCGTCTGGTTCGGCGAACACTTGCCGCGGAACGAACTGGAACGAGTTGAAAATTTTCTCGATGGCGGAACGTGCGACGTGGTGATCGTCGTCGGAACGACTGCAACTTTTGGTTACATCATCGATTGGGCGCTCCGCGCCAGCCGAAATGGCGGCGAACTTATTGAGGTGAATCCTGAGGAAACGTCGCTCTCACGATTCGCAACGCGGTTAGTGCGCGAGCCCGCTGCAATCGCCTTGCCGCGCATTGTCAATGAGCTGATTGCTTGAGGTTGTTGCATTATAGCGGCAGGCGTACCGCCCTCTCATCAAAAGTTTTCTTTCGGGTTAAGCCATTACGCGCAACAGCGGGCATTTTGGACATTTAACGGGGCGCTCGGATTGCGCAGAACTTTTGCGAGTTAGCGGATTTCCCTTGTAACGCGGAAAGGCTCTGACATCGTCGGAAATCAAGTTAGCCCGCATGACATTTTCTGTTTCCGAATCAGCGAAACAGCTAAAAAGAATTAGAGGCATTGATCCGTTGTTGGTCGGGGCGCTGTCGCTCGCGTTCCTGTTTTGTCTGCACGGCATCACGTGGGGACGAGTCGAATGCTGGAATCCGGATCAAATGGCGCTGCGTGGTTTGCGTGCGCTACGGCCGGCCAACTACATGAAGCCGCCGTTTCACACTTATTTGAACCATGCATTCGTCGTCTGGCCGGTAACAGCCGTGTTGACAA
>QHQV01000168.1 GCA_003219945.1 Verrucomicrobiota bacterium
CCTGCGGTAGTGAACGGAACGGTTTACACCGGCTGTCGTGATTCGAATCTGTACGCGCTCGATACGGCAACTGGCAAAGAAAAATGGAGGTTAATGACCTGAGCTGGGTGATTACATCGCCAGCAGTTGCTGACGGGAAAGTGTTCTTTGCCACATCAGACTCCAGTTTGTATCACGTTGTTGACGCAAACACCGGCAAGCCCATCGTGCGTCAGCAGGGAAAAGCGTTCATGTTTTCGTCGCCG
>QHQV01000170.1 GCA_003219945.1 Verrucomicrobiota bacterium
TCCGGATGGATATTGTCTGGGAAATTCGTCAGGTTCCAAACTCGACTGCGCAACGCAAGGACGAACAGCACGGCCAGAAGCGCTATTTCCCACGTCGGCCAACGCGGAAGGCGTGGCGCACTGGAAACACCCCATAATGAATGTGAGCCGAAGAAGGCAGAGCAAAGCAGCAAGGCTATGCCTGCGATCCATAAGATACCTGCGAGCCCGAACGTCTCAGTTGGCGCTGCCGCATAGCGAACGTCCGCTGCAAGAACAAGCAGCATCGCGATCGTAACTCCAAGCAAATAGAATAAGCGTCTGCGGTGTACGCCTGTCGAAGCAGTAGCGTCCGATGGAAACGCCGATACCCAATTTTGTCGGCCCCACAAGACGACCGCCAGCAGTGCGGAAACAACGAGTAGCAAAACGGCCCAAGGCCGGGCGCTCTCGTTTGGTAACAGCAAAGTACCACGCAACGCGATTAAATAGACGATCAGGCCGGCCCAAACCCTGGCGCCGT
>QHQV01000169.1 GCA_003219945.1 Verrucomicrobiota bacterium
GGCGGCATCTGGTCACTTGTCATCCTGAGCGAAGTCGAGGAATTGGAGCGAGTGGGATGAGCGACATAGACCATTGCGCCGCGATGGTAGCGGCGAGAGAGTCGGGAGACGAACGAGTCAATCTTTTAACGTAAAATGAAGCAAGTTTCAACTCCCATCAAAAATGCATTGCTGAGCGCTGCGCCTGTCGACGCGATTCGTGTGCAGGGATGGGTGCGTACGCGGCGCGATTCGAAAGACTTTTCGTTTATCGAGCTGAACGACGGCTCATCTTTGTGCAATCTTCAGATCATCGCGAAGAAGGATGCGCTGCCCAATTACGCAGACATCCAACGGCTCAATACCGGTGCTTCACTTGTTGTAGAGGGCGCGCTGGTCCCTTCGCAGGGCAAAGGACAAAAATGGGAGCTCGTTGCGCGAGATATCGAAATTGTCGGTGGCGCCGACGAAAGTTATCCGCTCCAGAAAAAGGGGCACACGCCAGAATTTTTGCGTGAGATCGCGCACCTACGTCCGCGGTCGAATCTTTTCGGTTGCGTGTTCCGTGGGCGTAGCCGGCTCGCATTCGCAGTTCACCAGTTTTTTCAGGATCGCGGGTTCGTTTACGTTCACACACCGATCATCACCGGAAGTGATTGCGAAGGCGCGGGCGAGTTGTTCCGCGTTTCAACCATCGACATCAAAAATCCGCCGCGGAAAAACGGCGAGATCGATTACGCGCAGGATTTTTTCGCACGCCAAACTTATCTCACCGTCAGTGGGCAGCTGGAAGCGGAGGCGTTCGCCTGTGCGCTTACCAAGGTTTACACGTTCGGCCCGACATTTCGCGCCGAGAATTCAAACACGTCACGGCATGCCAGCGAGTTCTGGATGATCGAGCCGGAAATGGCATTTTGCGATCTGACCGGCAACATGGATCTCGCCGAGGAGTTGGTGAAATATTTGATCGCCGATGCGAGAAAGCAGTGTCCCGAAGAATTGGAATTGTTCGCGAAATTCGTGGACAAGGAGTTACTTGCTCGACTTGATTTCGTCATTGAAAGGCCGTTTCAGCGGATCACCTACACTGAGGCAGTCGAGCTTTTGAAAAAGAGCGGCGAAAAATTCGAGTTTCCCATCGATTACGGCTCAAATTTGCAATCGGAGCATGAGCGCTGGCTCACCGAGAAACATTTCAAATGTCCGGTCACAGTTTTTAATTTCCCAAAGGAAATTAAGCCGTTTTATATGCGTTCCAACGACGATGGCAGAACTGTGGCGGCCATAGATTTGCTGGTGCCAGGTATCGGCGAGATCGTCGGCGGCAGCCAGCGTGAAGAACGACTGGAAATGCTCGAGGAAAACATGCGGCGTCACAACATGGATCCTGCCGATTACAAATGGTACCTCGATCTGCGCCGCTACGGAACTGTGCCACACTCCGGCTTCGGCTTGGGCTTTGAACGCATGCTGATGTTCATCACAGGCATCTCGAACATTCGCGATGTGATTCCCTTCGCGCGCACTCCCGGCAGCGCCGAATTTTGAAGTAGCACAGCCATCTTGATTGTGGGGCTGGCCAGGCGTCCCGCCTGCCAAGGAAAATGCTTTAACCAGGCGAGACGCCCGATTGCCCCACAGGCAAGATGCCTGTGCTACGGATTACCGCGGCGTCTATCGTACCCTTGTGAACTCGAGCCTGGAACCGCCCATTTCCTGGAGCACGAGCTGGTCATTCGAAAGCGTGACCAGGTAAACTGTCGTCGCGAATGGCGTCTCGATTTTAATTCGGTTCTCACCGCCAAATTTATATCTGCCACGAACTTCTCCAACAAGCACGGAGCCGTTACCAGAAAATTCCCAAACTGTTTGATTTTCAGCTCCTGACATCCGCCATCTGCCGACTATGCTGGAATTCCCGCAGCCAGCCATAACAAAAAGCAGAACGGCTAAAGCGGGTGCCACTAGCAGACGCGGGCAGCGACGTAAGCCAAATCTCATCAGTCCCAGTTATAACCGCGTCCGATTATCAGGTCGAGCCAAAGCGAAACGTTATTTCTGGGGCGCCTGTGCTTCAGGTGGCGTGAGCACGTATGTATAGAACAAGTGCTTGCCGCGCTGCCTTGTTACTTCGCCGTGATTGCCGCCGGTAAAAAGCTCAAGTGTCCTCTTTTGATATTGCTCGTTTTCCAGGGAAAAGAGGAATGCCACTCCTCTGTTGTCCCGAGTTATGGACGCCAATTCCGTCGCAGGATTGGTCAGCGGCGTCCACTTCTGCTCTCTCATGAGGTATTGCGTAGTTACAGGATCATACGGCCACGAACTTTGGCCTACTGTAAAACCTTATAGTTGGGGCCGAGCGATGCTGAGTATCGGCTGTGAGCAGTTTGCACCTCGTAATTCCGTTGTGCCGCCCTGTACGCTTTGCTTTTCAGGCTCTCAGGGTCCGCGTAGTAGCGATGGAAATAAAAATTCAGATTACACCAGCCAAGCACGAGTAACGCAATCGCAACCGTTACAGGCAAAATCCACCGCAAACGGGATTCCAACTCCGATTGTCCCGCCGTTGTCCATGCGCCGACAGGTACTGCCAGCGCAACATAGAAGGCCGAGAAGGCAGGGAGTCCAATGATTGATCAGGGGTGGTACGCTGTTCGGATACGCTAGGAGCGCTCCACCCACGAGCAAGACACCTAGCCCCGAGGCGAGTATGAGAAACGCGGCAGGATGACGCCAGTGCCAGAAAAGCAGGGCAACGCCCAGAACCAGGACCGCGCTTTCGGCAGGTAACAACAGGGGGGCGATAGAATATGATGGCTTGTGAAGTGTGAATGCTAATTCCAAGCAAGTTCTCAGACAACACTGGCCAAATCATTGTCCAAGCGCGGTGGAAATCAACGAAACTGATCGGAATGTGCGGTGACCAAATCAGGAGGCTTGCACCTCGCCCCAGGTAGAGGTTTGGGTTCCGACTGAAGTGAAGCAACAGCGGCCCAAAGCCCACGAAATAACTTCCCGCCAGCAGGAGAAAACCGCCCACGTACTGGCGCGCGTGTTTCCTATGAACAGTAAGGAGAAACACCATGAACATTGCCGGGATGAAGGGCAGAAGCCGTGTTCCATAATAAAAGTACTCGCTTAATCCAGCCGACAGACCTGCCAAAGCCCAATCAGATGGGCGACGCGACCACAACGTGCGCAACAAGAAAAGGAAACAAGTGGCCCAGAAGAACTGTGTAACGATGTTGTTAAGCGCCAGGCGGCTGTAATGAACATTCGAAACGCTGAAAGCCATGATCGTGCTTCCAGCGATCGCCGCATATCTGCCCCATGTTCCGCGTAACAATGCGTAAAGCGAGATAACCGTAGCCGCTCCGAATAAAGCGGGAGGCAGCCTTAACATTGCAAGCGAGGT
>QHQV01000171.1 GCA_003219945.1 Verrucomicrobiota bacterium
GGCTTCGTCTTCGATTGCCGCATACGCTTCCACCTCAACGACGACCCCGGAGCATTCGCCCCAAATCAGTTCGGTACCAATAAGTTCGCGCGCACACGTGAGCGGATCGCGTTTGAAAAACGAGGCGCGAACAACCCTGTTCATCAACGACCGCCCCCTTTTAGCTCGGCATGCGCGAAGTTAAGCCGATGGCTTGTAGTAAACCGGAATTTTCACGCTGGATTCGACCGGTTGGCCGTTGCGAAATGCTGGGACGAATTTCGCGCCGCTGAAATCGGATAAAGCCGCGCCGCCGAAACCAAGCAGCGGCGGTTCCTCGGATAAGACCTGCAAGTTCGTCAGATTTCCTTTCGCATCGACCTTCAACGCAAGCTCCACAACTCCAGTGACCGCCACCATGCTGCCGGTTTCGGGATAATGCAGACCAGTGAATTTTGAGTCCTGACCGACGTACGGTTGCGGATCGATGAAATCAGTTTCCTTGTCCACTTCTTCGAGTTGCTGATTGGCGAAGATCCGGAGCCGAGGTTTACCATTCGCGACTGCGAATTTCACTGTTCCATAAAAAACAGCTATGACGGGCTGGTGATTGTGGACCGCAGGGATGAATCTAGCAGTGGGCAGACGTTTGAGTAATTCCTGCTCCAGCAGCTCAGATCCGCGTGTACCGCGATAGGCGCCGCTGCGAACGACTTGGCCCGTCGGCGCGACGAGACAGGAAAACATTACCGCCGCTTCCTTTTGTCCCTTCTTGATCAGGTCGGCCGTGTCTATCGTGTTGATGAGCGAATTTGGAGCCGTTCCGACCAACGCTGGTCTAACCTCTGGCAGCTTCGGCCCCGGTGACGGTGATGGTGATCCGGGTTTTGGCGTCTGCGCTGAGGCAAGATCGGCACTCAGCAGCAAACCAACGAAGCAAAAAATCCCAAGTCGCATGGCGAAATAGGCAAGCGAAACCGGTTCTTTTTGCAAGGGCGAACTGATGAGATCACGCCGCGATCCCGAGCAGCGGTATCGCGCCCATCCTTTGCACAATTTTGTGCCGCCGGAAATAATCGATGACCGCGTCGCGTGTTTGGACGGGATGCAAAACGCATTTTGATTCCGGCCTCTCCAGCAATGCTCGCAGTTTCATAAAATGATGGCCGCCGCTCCGCGCGTCGAAACTGTTGAGTGCCACTACGTATCTCTTGTCGCGCTCGAGCCCGCGTCCATCTGGAAATGTCATTGAATTGATCCTGCGATCTGAACCGCGACCCTCCACTCTTACCGCGATCCCCAGCAAACTTCGTGGCTCATGGCTGGCATACACTTCTTCCATCACGGTTTTTATTTCATCAGAGGAAAGCGTGGCGGTCACGATGAGGTTTTCGTATGGAATGATATTCCAAATGTCCTTTACGGTCGTTAGGCCCGCAGCAAGTCTGGCGTTTTCATCGAAGACGCCATGCATGACCGCATCGACGATAATGGTTCGGTCCGCCAATGTCTCTGTAATCGCGGCGCCGATTAGCTTCTCGATTTCACTCGGCTGACCGCGCCGGCCGCGAGCGTGCAACGTCTCGGTCAACTCACCGATCGGTTGTGCAAGCGACGCCTCCGATTGCCTAAGCTGCGATCCTGCTCTGGAGAGGACAACTTGATCCGGATCCAAACGGCTATCCATCAGCTCACACATCGCTTCACGACGTAGCAATTTTTTCGAATTTCGATCAAACAACAGATCGACGCGGCCAACGTGAATTCCGAAGTGGTCTGCTTGCGTGAAGAGTACGCGATTCGTTAGGCGACTTGAAATTGCCTGATGAGTATGGCCCGCGATGAACACTGCGGCATCCGGGAACTCGGAAGTTAACGCCGTCACCGTATTCGCAAAGTCATCGCCGCCCGTGCGCGGCTTCAGTCCCATATGACCCGTTAGCACAATCGCATCCGCGCCTTCGCTGTTTGCTTTGGTAATTGCGCGGCGTACAGGCTCAACCGGATGTTGAAAATCGATTCCAACCGTAAACTCCCGCGGAAGCCAGAACGACATGCCCGGCGTTGTGATTCCGATAATTGCGACTTTGATGCCCGCAATTTCTTTTATGATAAATGGCTGAACCTGTGCGAACGGATGTTGGGAATCGGGAGATGAGCCGGCTGGTTTTCCGTCCAGCCATGTGTTCGCACCTAGCACCGGCATTGCGGATTTTTGCAGCGCATTAGTAAACGGCTCGATTCCCCAATCGAATTCGTGATTGCCAATCACCCAGGCGTCGTATTGGAGGTGATTGAAAAGATCAATCATCAGTTCGCCCTTGTTTCGGAGGCTTACGTCGGTGCCTTGATAAACGTCGCCGACATCGATCAGGATTGAATCAGGGTTTTGCCTGCGCCAGCGCCGAATCTGGGTGGCGCAACGGGCAAGGCCGCCGCGGTCAGCAGTTCCGTCGTAATCAAATGTCGGCAAAATGTGGCCGTGCAAATCCGTCGTGTGCAGGATGGAGATGCAGACGGTGTCCGGCTCAAGCGCGGCAGCAGCACTGGCCAGCGTCGGAAAAGCACCGAGCAATCCCGTGCGACCGGCGAGTTTCAGAAAGTCGCGTCGCGTCCAGGATCTATATGGGGGAGACATTGCAAGTTCGCCTTGCGCGAGCGTAACGGTAAATCAGTCTTCGTTACAATAAAAAAGGCGTGCCGATGCAGCGCAAGGAGCGGCGAGTTCGGCAGCCGCCGAATCTAAAAGCGACGGCTGGGAAGCCGTCGTTCCTTGATCATTCGGTAACACGAGGTAACTGTCTCCGTCACAATTCTGCTGTCCATGAACGAAGATTCTATCGCCGAACTAAAAAGAAGCCTTAGAGGCGCACTGATCCAGCCTGGCGACGCCGATTATGACGAAGCGCGCAAGGTCTACAACGGGATGATCCACAAAAAGCCGCGGTTAATCGCGCGGTGCGCGGATGTCGCAGACGTCATCGGCTGCGTAAATTTCGCACGCGACAACAATCTCCTCGTTTCGATCCGCGGCGGCGGGCATAACGCAGGCGGCCTGGGAATTTGTGATGACGGTCTGGTGATCGATCTCGCGCCGATCAAATACACGCGTGTCGATCCCGCGGCGCGCATTGTGACAGTCGGCGGCGGATGCGTCTGGGGCGACGTTGATCACGCCACCCACGCGTTCGGACTCGCTACGCCAAGCGGAATCATTTCTACAACTGGCGTCGGCGGATTGACCCTGGGCGGCGGCGTCGGTCATCTCACCAGAAAATGCGGACTGAGCATCGATAATTTGCTCTCGGTCGATGTGGTCCTGGCCAACGGCGAATTTGTAAAAGCGAGCGCCGACGAAAATACCGATCTGTTCTGGGCGCTTCGCGGCGGCGGCGGCAATTTTGGCGTCGTCACATCCTTCACGTTCAGGTTGCATCCGATCGACACGCTTTATGCGGGCC
>QHQV01000172.1 GCA_003219945.1 Verrucomicrobiota bacterium
GTTAGCCATGTAACCGCCGTAGCTTGCACCCAGCGCCGCCTCGCGGTTTTTGTCGATGAACCCATAGGTTTTCTCCATGTAATCGAGTCCCTTCATCAGATCGACGTACGGTTTTCCGCCCCAATCGCCGCTGATCGAATCCGTAAACTTCTGCCCGTAACCGGTCGAACCGTGGAAATTGATCATCACCACCACGTAATTCCCCGTCGCCGCGAACAGCTCCGCGTTCCATCGATACGTCCACTCGTTTCCCCAAGCCCCTTGCGGCCCACCGTGGATCAAAAATTTTAGCGGATATTTTCTGTTCGGATCGAATCCCGACGGCTTGACCATAAAACCCTGCACTTCTTCATCGTTAGCGCCTTTGAACGTGAACGGTTCCAACGGCTGCATGTCGATCTGCGACAATAGCGCGTCGTTCATGTGCGTGACTCGTTTCAACGCGCTGTCCAAACTGTAAGTCGCGAGCTCATTCTTAGATGTCGAATCCATTCGCCAAATCTCATTCGGCGCGCGGGCCGACGTCCGGGTGAAGAACAGCATGTCCCCGCCAAATACGAGATCGTCGGCCTGCAGTTCGGGAGCGCCACCGCCAACCGGTCTGCTCGGTTCCGTCCCTAAACTAACGCCGAAAATTGGAGCACCGCCGTGATCTTCGGCTGCGAACAGCAACGCAGTTGAATCCGGTTTCCACGCGAAACTGCCAACTGATCGATCAAACTTTTCCGTCAGATCACGCGTTTTCGCTAATTGTCGATCTTGCACGAGCAACCGCCACTTATCAGCTTCGAAGCCGGCACGGGCTTGCGAACGCCAGGCGAGAGATTTTCCGTTCGGCGAATAGAGCGGCGTAGTGTCGGCGCCGGGACTGGTGGAAATTTTCTTAGGCTTAGGGTAGCGCGAGCCTCCGGCTTGCGAGTTTGTGGTTGGCAAGCCGGAGGCATGCCCTACATCAATCGGCACGACGAAGATTTCATCGTTCGTGCTAGTCGCTTCGACTTCATCGATGTTGCTGGTGTAAGCGACTTCCTGGCTGTCGGGCGAAATCGCATACATGTCCTGCCCGCCAAGATTGAACGGTGGCACATCGTGATCGCCCGGCGTGAGATCACGCGCTTCCTGTAGCCGCTCGCCTGTGGCGCGCGTTGATGGTGATGGCGAACTAGCAGGTGACGCCGGCCACAGGCCGGCGGCTACAGCATCGGCACTCTGCACAAACAGATGGCTACGCTTGAATTCGGTGAACGCGCTCCAGTGGCGGTAGAACAATCGCGAAAAGATTTTCGCTTTTATCTTGCTCTTCTTCAGCTCGTCATTGCGTTGCTTATTGCACGCATCATCTTTGCAGTCCGGATAAACCGCTGACACGAACACGATGTTCTTGCCGTCGGGTGACCAGATCCCGCCATCCGCGCCGGTCGAGAGATTCGTCACCCGATGCGGTTTCCCGACGAGCACGCCGCTTCCCGAGTCGAAATCGCACATCCAGATTTGCGTCGGATCAGTTGCTTTCGAGGTCCAGATCAGTCGTTTGCCGTCGGGCGAAAAGCGCGGCCGCTCCTCGTGATTCGGAGTTGGGTTCAGCCTCCGCGATTCACCGCCGCTCGCTGGCACGATCCACAAATGCGAAATCCTGGTGTTCGCTTCCAGATCGACGTCTACGCAATCGAAGACGACCCATTTGCCATCCGGCGAGGGCACCGGCGCGCCGACGCGCTTCAGTTTCATCATGTCCTCGAAGGTGAATGGACGCTTTGTAGTTGGTGATGGCGTTTGCGCGAGAGCGGCGGAACTGATGAGTAAAAGAGCAGGAATCAAGAGCTTCGATTTCATATTCTTGTCGATAGTGCGGTTGTAGAGGCGCTTGTGCCAAGCGCCTTGTATGTTCATTCGGCGTTTGACACAAACGCCGCTACAACGTTTTCAGATTACTCCGCATCAGCTAGTGTGCGCCATGGCTCACGTAAAAATCGAAACAATCAAGAACGGTCCTTACATCGTGACGGGCGAAGTGGAATTGATCGATGCGGACGGCAACAAATTCCCGGTCGAAAAACGCATGGCACTTTGCCGCTGCGGCGCGTCCACCGAGAAACCGTTTTGTGACGGCACACACACGAAGGTCGGCTTCAAAGCTGCAGAGAAAGCGGTGCCGGAATCGAAGGAATAACGCGATGAGACGCGCCCTACTCGAACTGGTGGCACTACTCGCCACCGCAAACTTCACCGCTTTAAGCGGTCAAGTTTCTCCCGAGCCGACGATCAGTGGCGAGCACATCGCGCTCGTTGGCGGAACCGTCATCAATCCCGCTGATGGAAAAATTACCCGTAACGCAACCGTTTTCATCGTCAACGGGCGCATCACGGATATCGCCGCTAATATGGTGATGAAGTTTGGCGGGCGCTCGATCAATTGCGTCGGCAAATTTATTTTGCCGGGTTACATCGACACGCACGTGCACTTCTTTCAATCGGCTGATTTGTTCACTCGGCCGGACGGCGCCGATTTTAACAGCGTTCGCCCATACAAAGACGAAGTCGCGTGGATCAAATCGCATCTCGACGACGTCTTCGCGCGCTACATTCGCAGCGGCATAACCAGCGTCGTTGATGTCGGCGGACCGATGTGGAACTTCGAGGTCCGAAAGACGGCCAACGCGACTGCGAAGGCGCCGCGCGTAGCCGTGGCGGGCCCGCTTATCTCAAGCGTGTCGCGCGAGAAACTTGATCTCGGCGATCCGCCAATCGTGAAGATCGACACGCCCCATCAGGCGCGCGAGTTCGTGCGTAAACTGGCGGAACAAAAACCTGATCTGGTGAAGATCTGGTACATCGTCGACAAAGATCATCCCGTCGATGCTTTCCGGCCTATCGCTCGCGCGACAATCGAAGAGAGTCACGCGCACAAAATTCGCGTCGCGGTACACGCAACAGAACTCGAGACTGCGCGCGCGGCAGTGGAAGAAGGCGCGGACGTGCTCGTCCACAGCGTGATAGATAAACGAGTCGATGACGCGTTTGTGAAGCTGTTAAAGGATCGCCACATCATTTTGTGTCCGACGCTGGTGGTGTTTGAGCGCTACGGTCGGACGTTTTCGCACCAACTGAATCTCACTCCAGAAGAAGAAAAGTGGGGCAACCCGGAAGTGATCGCGTCACTCGACGTGACAAAGATTCCTCAGGACAAATTGCCACAAAGAGTCAAAGACGCGCTGACTGATCCGAAAGCCGCGCTCGATCGGATTAAGAAGACATACGATGTCGCGTTGCCGAATTTAAAGAAGCTCGAAGACGCGGGTGTGACGATCGCCGCCGGCACCGACGCAGGGAATATCGGTACCATTCATGGGCCCGCTCTCTTCCGTGAATTTCAGTTGATGAAAGAAGCCGGGCTCACGCCCATGCAGATATTGCAATGCGCTACGGCTAACGCTGCGAAACTTTTCGGCGGCGAAACCGGTGCGCGTATCGGCAAACTCGAAAACGGCTATTTCGCCGATCTGGTGATTCTCAATTCAAATCCGGTCGATGACATTGCGCATGCTTCTGATATCGACACCGTGATGAAAAACGGCGTCGCTTATCCGGCTGATTCGATCTTGCGGTGATGCAGTATCTGGGGAGCGCACGCGTCTCGCGTGCTGGTTTCGGCGTCCCGCCGAAACGAACTTTGACTGTGTGTTACCCAAGTGAACATTCAACGTTCACGGAAAAAGTTCGCGATTGCGAGGGCGCGCTCGCCAGCACGCGGGCCGCGTGCGCTCCCCGGAGTTTCTGCGATTACGGCTGACAAAGTGAAATCCCTTGCTCGGTGCGAGGGCCAGCGGAAATTTCAATATGGCTACTTACCCGACTGAATACGCACATCCGGAAGCGCTGGTGGAGACTGATTGGCTGGAGAAACATCTCAAGGATGACGGGATCCGGGTCATCGAATCGAATGAAGACATTTTGCTCTATGACACCGGGCATATTCCCGGCGCGGTGCACATCGATTGGCGCGCTGATCTTCAGGATCCGCTGATTCGCGATTACATTTCACCGGAAAAATTTGCGCGGCTTTGCAGCCGTCACGGCATTACGCCGGACACCACCTGCATTTTCTACGGCGATAAGGCGAACTGGTGGGCGTGTTACGCGCTTTGGGCGTTCCGGTTATTTGGTCATGAGAAAGTGAAAATTCTCAACGGCGGTCGCGACAAATGGAAAGCGGAAGGCCGCCCGATGACGCGCGACATTCCAAAATACGCGGAGACAAGTTATCCGGTGCCGAAGAAACGCTTCGATAAGGAGATCCGCGCATTCTACGATGAAGCGTTGGCGCAAAGTAAGGGTAGTAAACCGCTGATCGACGTGCGTTCACCGGGTGAATACCGTGGTGAGATCACACATATGCCCGAGTATCCGCAAGAAGGCGTGCTGCGCGGCGGTCATATTCCCGGGGCGAAGAACATGCCGTGGAAAACGGCCACAAACGATGATGCCACGTTCAAACCAGCCTCCGAACT
>QHQV01000173.1 GCA_003219945.1 Verrucomicrobiota bacterium
AGCGGCGGGATGGACGGGCTTGGGTTGGGAAACGGCCGGCAGAAGATGCTTTATCTGCCGTATGCACACACCGATTTTATTTTTCCAATCATCGGCGAAGAACTTGGTCTGCGGTTCAGTCTTCTGGTGGTTTTTTTGTTCGTTGTGATAATTGTCTGCGGCATCATGATTGCGCTGCACGCTCGTGATCGTTTTGGACTGCTGCTCGGTTGCGGGATTATTTCGCTCCTCGCTCTGCAGGCAGCGGTCAACATCGGCGTGACGACGTCGCTTCTGCCTAACAAGGGACTCCCGCTGCCGTTTATCAGCTATGGAGGTTCGAACCTGGTGGCGTTTATGTTTGGGGTTGGCGTGTTGGTGAACATTTATCGCCAGGGCATTCTCGAGCCTCCGCCGGTGAAACGCGCCACGATGAACGCAAAAGTGACGCCGCGAATTTGCTTAACCCGTAACTAGGATCAATCCAATATGAATGCTGTAATCGCATGCGGAGGAACCGGTGGACATCTTTTCCCCGGCATTGCTGTCGCGGAGGTGCTGCAAAATCGCGGACATGAAGTGATGCTGTTGGTTTCCGAAAAGGACATTGACGCAGTGGCGCTTTCCGGCCGGACGAATTTCCAAGTCGAAAAGTTGCCGACAGTTGGGCTGCCTTCGCGATTTTCACCGGCGTTTTTTGGGTTCACTCACCGGTTTGTTGAAAGCTTATCACTTTGCCGCTCTATCTATCGCAAGTTCAATCCGCACGCCGTTCTGGGGATGGGCGGGTTCACTTCCACCGCGCCAATCCTGGCGGGGCGCTTCCGCGGCATAGCCACGTTTATCCACGAATCGAACGCCGTTCCTGGAAAAGCGAACCGTTGGACCGCACGTGTTGTGAATGCGGTCATGCTGGGTTTCAAGGAATGCGCACCGTTTTTTCCGAAAACGCGCACGGAAATCACGGGCACGCCCGTTCGCACCGAACTGGTGCCTCTGGACCGCGCAGATGCGCGGCGGAAACTCGGATTGCGAGAGGACCTGCCCACACTGCTCGTGATGGGCGGCAGCCAGGGTGCCAGCGGAATTAATCAGGCGCTAATCAAAGCGCTGCCGTTTCTGCAAGGCGTGCCGCTCCAGGTGATCCACCTCTCCGGCGCGCGGGATGAACGCCTGGTTGCAGACAACTATCGTCGGGAAAACGTTCCTGCTTACATCGGTGCGTTTCATCATCAGATGGAGGAACTGTATAGCGCCGCTGACCTTGTCGTTGCGCGAGCGGGCGCGGCCAGCCTCGCCGAGTTCGCCGCCTTTTCATTGCCTGGCATCCTGATTCCATTTCCATACGCCGCGGATGATCACCAAACGCGCAATGCAGAGATCTATGCTCACGCTGATGCGGCAATTCTTCTGAAGCAGTCGGATCTCTCCGGTGAATCGCTCGCGCGCAACATCCGCGAGCTGATGGAAAACCCGCAACGGCTACAGCAAATGGTGGCGAATTGTACGCGTCTCGCGCCCAACGATGCAGCTGGTCGCGTGGCGAACACGATAGAAAAATACACGTCTCATGAAGCTCACGTCTGAAGCAATTGCCGCGCGCGCCGATTCTTCACGCAAAAAATATTGGCGTCGTGATGCGTTGCCAGATCTGTCGCGGTTTCTGACCGCCGAAAAACATCGGATTCACCTCGTCGGTGTTGCGGGAAGCGGTATGAGCGGTCTTGCCGGGCTTCTCATCGAGCTGGGACACGCAGTGAGCGGCTCGGACAAGGTTTCAACGACAGAGACCGGGCGACTGCAACGGCTCGGCCTGCACTTTCATCAACAGCATCTCGCTGAGCATGCGGACGCTGCGGACCTTGTTGTTTTTTCCTCCGCGATTAAGAACGACAATCCAATTCTCCTAAGTGCGCGGACTTTCGGAAAACCGCTTTTGCGTCGTGCAGAAGCCGTCGCTGCAATCATGCAGGCCAGGCGCGGGATTGTGATCGCCGGAATGCATGGCAAAACAACCACTTCCGCGATGACGGCACACGTACTTCGTGAAGGCGGAGTGCATCCGTCGCACTATGTGGGCGCTGAAATCCCAATTCTCGGAACAAACGCGCATTGGAACCCGCGCGGCGAATATTTCGTTGCGGAAGGCGACGAAAGCGACGGCACGTTGCGTTGCTTTCATCCCGAGTACGCAGTCATTCTAAACATCGAGGAAGAACACCTGGATTTTTATTCCGATCTCGCGGCGATCGAGAAAGTGTTTGCGCAATTGATTGATCAAACCAGCGGAAGCGTTCTCTACAACATTGATGATCCGAACACAGCGCGATTGTGCGGAAAGCGCAAATGCGCAGTCTCCTACGGATTTTCCGAGCAGGCCGATTACCGTGGAACCGACATTGAGCTGCGGAATTTTGGTTCATCGTTTTTGGTTTGTCGCCGGGGGAAGAAACTCGGCCAAGCGACTCTCAATGTCCCCGGAGAACACAACGTGCATAACGCGCTGGGGGTAATCGCGTTGGCTTCGGAACTTTCTATTCCGTTCAACAAGATCACGGCGTCGCTTGGGAAATTCGAGCACGCTCGCCGCCGGTTCGAGATCAAATACGCGAGCGACAGGTTTCTGCTCGTCGACGATTATGCGCATCACCCGACAGAAATTCGTGCCACGCTTTGCACAGCGGAATCGATCGGGCGGCGGCGTCTCATCACGATGTTTCAGCCGCACCGTTTCTCACGAACGAAAGCGCTGTGCCGCGAATTTGGGAGCGCCTTCGACCATGCCGACCGGGTTGTGATCACAGACGTGTATCCTGCCAGCGAGCCCCCGATTCCCGGAATCACAGGCCGGACTATTGTCGATGAAATCGTACGACGCGGGCATCGCGGGGTCACTTATCAACCACGTCTGCAATCGGTGCATCGTGATGTGGGAAACATGCTGGAGGCCGGTGATCTTGTTTTGAGTCTCGGCGCCGGCAACATCCACGAACAACTGGAGATCCTCGCCGCCGATCTCGTGATCGCGGAGAAACTAAAAGCGATCGTGAGCGAAAAGAGTGAGGTCCGCCTTTACGAGCCACTGTCGAATCACACGACGCTGCGCGTTGGCGGTCCCGCGCAGTTTTGGATCGAGCCGCGCACCGAAAAGGCCTTCGCGGAAGTCATTCGCTTTTGCCTCGACGAACATCTACCGCTATTCGCAATCGGACGCGGATCGAATCTTCTTGTTCGCGACGGCGGCATCCGCGGGGTAGTCGTTCATCCGCACGGCGGCGATTTCGAGAAAATGGAGGTCGACGGGTGCGAAATCACCGCAGGCGCGGGCGTAAAGCTGAGGCAGGTGGCTTACGCCGCGCGTGCGGCAAATCTCGGCGGGCTTGAATGGATGGAAGGAATTCCCGGCACGGTCGGGGGGGGGTTGCGGATGAATGCCGGCGCGATGGGGGCGCAAACTTTCGAGAACGCAACGCGCATCCGTTACCTTGACGCCGAAGGGCATTCACACGTCAAAAACCGAGGTGAGTTGGAAGTTTTTTATCGACGGTTCCCATTGCTGGAAAAGAACTTTGCAGTTTCTGCAACCTTCAGGGGCCAGCCGGCGGAGCGCGCAGAGATCGATAGACGTTTGCGCGAATCGCAAGAGAAACGCCGCACTACACAGCCCGCCGCCAAAAGCGCAGGCTGCATTTTCAAAAATCCTGTCACCATTCCAGCCGGCAAATTGGTAGACGAATTGGGGCTGAAGAATTCGCGAGTCGGAAATGCGCGCGTGTCGCGGGTACACGGCAACTTCATCGTGAATGATGGCGAGGCTACGGCAGCGGAGGTACTTGAGTTGATTGATGACATCAAGAGGGTCGCGCGTAGAAAGCGCGGAATCGAGTTGGAGACCGAAGTGGAAATC
>QHQV01000174.1 GCA_003219945.1 Verrucomicrobiota bacterium
CGTTGGGTTACAACAATGGCGAACTGCGCTTTTGGTTAGGCTGGGCACAAGACGTGGCCGGCGATCACGCTGCTGCGCAGGAAAGTTGGCGGCAGGCGCGAATCGAACTGGAACCCTTTCTCAAGGAACAGCCGGAGAACTATGTCCTCATCGGAGATCTGGCGCTGGTTATGATGGGTCTTGGAGACAAAGCCGCAGCGTTGGCTTTATCGGAACAGGCGATGAACGTGCTCCCCCTCGAGAAAGACGCAGTGGATGGACCTGCTCCGATCGAGGTATTCGCCCGGGTAGCAGCACAACTTGGCGAACCGGACCGCGCCATCGCCGCATTGCAAAAGCTGTTGTCGATACCATCTGAAGGCGCACTGGCTTCGCGTGTGCCGCTCACTCCTGCGCTACTCCGGCTCGATCCGATGTTCGATCCACTACGGAACGATCAACGATTTCAGAAATTGACACTAGAACATGTCGCGTCTCGTTGAGTAACTTCAATGCTCGATGAAACCGCAAAATCGTCCGAGCTGGACTGGCATCAATTTCTTCGCAGCATTCACTCTTTGTTTCACCTTTATAGGATCAATGCATGCACAACAATCTCCGGCAGAGCGAGTGGCCGAAATTCAGGCCGCTCTGCGCGAGGCCAAACTGGACGGCTGGCTCTTTTACGATTTCCGGCACAGCGATCCCCTCGCCTATCGGATTTTGAAGCTGGACGAAAAGATGTTGGCGTCGCGTCGCTGGTTCTATTACGTCCCCGCGTCGGGCGAGGCGGTCAAAATTGTGCAGTCGATCGAGCAGTTCAAACTCGATTCTCTTCCCGGAAGGAAAGTTGTGTTTCGCGGCTGGCAGGAATTGCATGCGCGGCTGAAGGAAGTGCTCGGTGCGGCGGGAAAGGAATCGAAGCGTCGGATTGCGATGCAGTATTCGCCGATGAATGATATCCCCTACATCTCGCGCGTGGACGCAGGAACAATCGAACTCGTCCGTTCGTTCGGCGTGGAGCCCGTCACGAGTGCGGAACTAGTACAAAAATTCGAAGCCGTGTTCTCGCCGGAGCAGCACCAGATGCAGGTGGAAGCTTCCGATAAAATGCATAGCATTATTCAGGAGGCGTTTGCGGAGATTGCGCGCCGGATTCGCGCCGACGAGCCAACCACTGAGTGGGACATCGCGCACTTCATGCTCGATCGCTACAAGGAGGAAGGAATGGAGCAGGAGCCGATGATTGTCGCGGTGAACGCGAACGCTGCCAATCCCCACTACATGCCGACGAAGGAAAAGAACTCGCCAATCAAGCGCGGCGATTTCGTGTTGATCGATGCGGCTACGAAATTGACCAAGCCCGAAGCAGTCGCCACCGACCAAACCTGGACGGGCTACGTTGGCGAAACGGTTCCGGAAGAGTACTCACAGATTTTCAAAATCGTGCGCGAAGCACGCGATTCAGCGATCGATTTCGTGCGCAAGAATATCCGTGCTGGTAAACCGATTCGCGGCGCCGAAGTGGACGACGTATCGCGTGGCGTAATCACACGCGCAGGTTTTGGCGAACAATTCACACATCGCACCGGCCATTCAATCGGCGAAGAAACCCACGGCAATGGGGTGAACATCGACGATTTCGAGACGCGAGATTCGCGGCGAATCATTCCCGGAGTTTGTTTTTCCATCGAGCCGGGGATTTACCTCGAAGGAAAGTTCGGCGTTCGATCAGAAATCAACGTTTACGTTTCGGACAAAGACATCGAAGTCACTGGCCAGCCAATCCAAACGGAGATTATTCCAATCCTGAAAATTCAGTGATGACTAAGGTTTGTGCTGAACCGATACCATCCAGCCGACGCCAAACCGGTCTTCAAGCATTCCGAATTTGGGCGCCCAAAATGTCTTCTCCAGAGGCATTGTAACCTTGCCGCCGTCCGCAAGCGCGTTGAAGACGCTCTCGGCTTTTTGCTCGTCCGGAACGACAATGGAAAGCGAGAAACCTTCGAAGCGGGGTTGGCCGTCGCACCTGCCGTCGGAAGCCATCAGGATTGTTTCGCCGATACGGAAGCTGGCATGCATCACTTTGTTTCCCATTTCAGGCTGTGCCATGCCTGGTTCGGGTGCGTCTGTGAAACGGCTGAGCATCTCAACCTCCGCGCCAACAGCGCTGCGGTAGAATTCGAGCGCCTCTTCGCAGCGACCGTTGAAAAACAGATATGGTTGCACCGACATATTTGAGTTAGTCATACGCGTAGCTTGCGATTCGTTTGGCTGAACGTCAACGTGCCACTCCTCACGGCGTTCTTGAAGACTCGCGTTCAGTTAGCGCCATTCGTCTTCTTCTCGTTAGGCGACGGCGTTTGCGCCAGCGCCGCTCCGCCGCTAGCGAAATCAATCAAAAGACAAACGCACATCCGCACCGCAAACGTTTTCATCCTATGCCGATTATCCGTCGGCGCGAGTCGATGCGGATTTGATATCGACCACTGGCGTGCCGTCGAAGGCTTCGATCGGGCCGATCTTTAACCGTGTGCCCTTAATTGCGCGCACTGTCACGGGGTGAAGGCCCAGTGGGTTCGGCCGCGCCGGTGAGCGCGTGTAAAAAACGCCGGTAACCGGACGGCTCTCGTCGCTGCGCGGATGTCCCCTCAGCACGTCGCGCTTGGCTTTGTGCAACCATGTAATCACCATTAATTCATGCCCCACTTCCATTCCTAGCAATGCTTTCGCGAATTGCGGTTCAATCTCGAGCCAGGCGTCCGGCGCACCTTCCGGTCCCTGCCGCGGCGCGTCTTCACGGCCCTTGACGGTCGACCGGATGAAACCAATGGGCTCGAGAGTGTAGGAGTTCATTTAGGCAACGTTGTCCACGATCTCTACGACGCAACTGCGCGTCGACGATGATGCTTATCCCAATTCGAACGTCGTAACGCCGAAGATCTCGGCGTCCGGCAGCTCTGGGGTCGGACCGAGCATCATCCGGGCGCAGCCGAAGACCTCCCTCATCCCATAACGCGCGAGCAGCGCCAGCGCAGCGCCGTTGATCTCCGGAACGTCGAGGAAAATCGGCTCGCCCGGTACGCGCGAGGCAATAGCTGTCAGCAGCGACTCCGCCACCGCAGCGTTTCCAGCGAAGAGAGGGCCGATCTTGTAGCCGATCCGGCAGGGCCGCATCACCGTATAGCCGCGGATCTCATCGCCATCAACTACGGCGAGGGCATGTCCTCCCGGCCGCTGAATCCAATCTTGCAGGAATCTGCTGCGCGGCGCGGGGAAGTGTCGCCGATCATAAGCATCGATACGCTCGAAGGGAAGAGCGTTGGCCTCAATGACGCCCTTTGGTTGTGGAAGGTCCATGCCCAATCCCTCGAAGCGAAGGTCACGGCCAACAAACCGGAATCCGCCGCGGGCATAGTAGTGCTGCATGTTAAACACGCCGTCCAAGCCGATCGCCGCGTCGGCGTCAAGGCGCGCCAACAAGCACCGCTTGCGCTCATGCCATAGGTGATCGCCCAATCCACGTCGGCGGTATTCCGGACGCATGATGAAGAACCCCATGAAGCCGTACTTTTTTCCGTAAGCGACAATTGAGCCTCCGCCTATCAGCTCACCGCCTATTTCAGCTGCAACGAAACCCTCCGGGTCTGTGGCCCAAAACACGTCGGCATCGTCCAAGCCGGGGTTCCAACCCTCGCGGGCCGCCCATTCGACCACGATGTCCAGCTCATCGCGGGTCATTTGGCGAATGTTCATGTCGTCAGGCGTCATTACTCGTGTGGCGACACTGCGGCACCGCTTCACCGCGTCGCTTCATCATGTCATTCTGCTCCTCGCGGCGCAAACTCGACCGTTTGCTCATTAAGTTTCTGCGTCAGCATCAGTTTCCGCTCTCAACACTCGGTGCTGGCCACTCGTCACAGGTCACTTCTTTCCCCACCGCCGCCGCGTCCGAAGATTCTCTCCGCTCAACTAAGAACTCTCAACTTTTCTCTGCCTCGTCATCGCGGAATTATGCTGAGACGGCTATGCTCAGACAAGCCCAGTCAGCTCGGTGGCGGGCTCACTATTCACACTTCGGCTTCAGTGTGTAAGAGCTCATCTTGTCCAACGTTCTTCACGTTTCCTGCGACGCAACTGATCCCGTCGGCCTACGCGAGCAACTCTTCGAGTTCTTCGGTCGTTAGGCCAGTCATGAGCGGTTCCTCGCTGTCGATGGCGGCGTCGATCGCGGCGCGTTTTTTCTCCTGCAGGCGCAAGATTTTTTCTTCGACCGTGTCGCGGGTGATCAGCTTGTAGGCGGTGACGACACGGGTTTGCCCGATGCGATGGGCGCGGTCGGTGGCTTGCGCCTCGACCGCTGGATTCCACCACGGATCGAAATGAATGACAGTATCGGCGGCGGAAAGATTCAGGCCGACGCCGCCGGCTTTCAGACTGATCAGGAAGACGGGGATCGCGGAATCGCTCTGGAAGCGATCCACGACTTCCTGACGC
>QHQV01000175.1 GCA_003219945.1 Verrucomicrobiota bacterium
AACTCACGAATCATCGGTCCCCAATCGACTTTCATCGGCCTCGCTTGCTCTACCCGAAAAGGATACGCATCTCGCACGTCCAGCTGTCGTGCGAATTCGAGTTCCATCGCCGCCTGACCTTCGAAACTTGCTCTCTGTCGCAGCCTAGTCAGCGACGCCACGGCATCAAATAATCTGCCGGCACTCGACGTTAACGGCGCGTTGATTTGTTTTTTCAACATTTGCCCAAGCAGCGATTTCTCCTTCTCCGAAAAATCGACACTCTGCTGTAAAAAATCCCAGGCGTGTTCGCCGAACATCTCGTAAAGAAGTCCCAACGCGCTACGGCGTGGCTCCTTAATCGCGCGATCGCCCCCCGATAATCGAAACTGTCTGAAATGCGCGACGCGTTCGAATGCCCCGTCGCTTTTGGCGAGCAGAAATTCCCCGCCCCAGATGGTTCCGTCCAAACCGTAGCCGGTTCCGTCCCAAACCACACCCAGGGCTGGCCCTTCGATTTGATTCTCCGCCATACAGGCGGCGGCGTGCGCCCAGTGATGCTGGACACTGAGTTTGGTAGGGCACGTCCCGCCGAGCGCGACGTTTCCGGCGGGCAGGGGACTGCCCGCCTTACCTCCTATATCGTCACAGTGTTTGGTCGAGAGGTAATCCGGATGCATATCGCACGTCACGAAATCGATATTCGCATCGTACAACCGTGGCAGATCGGCGCACGTCCGGCGAAACGCAGCGTAAGCCTCTTTCGTTTCCAGATCGCCGATGTGCTGGCTGACAAAAATGTTGTCATCGATTTTGAGTGCGACGGTGTTCTTTAGGTGCGCGCCAACGGCGAGAACATTTTTTGATTTTCGATTTTCGGTTTTCGAACGGATCGCGATTGGCAATGGCGCGTAACCGCGTGCGCGTCGGAGGAGCATTTCGCGCCCACACATTATGCGTACGAGCGAATCATCGACGTGGCGAACGATCGGCCGATCGTGAACGAGAAACAGATCAGCAATTGTGTGCAAACGCTGTAACGCCTCGCGCTCGTCGATGCAGATCGGCTCGTCGCTTAAGTTTCCGCTTGTGGCAACAATCGGGAAATTGAGCTCGTGCGTGAGCAAATGATGCAGCGGCGAATACGGAAGCATGACGCCGAGATTCGGATTCCCCGGCGCGATTGATTTCGCCAGTTGGTAGGGATCCCGCAGTCGCGGGAGGCCGTCCGTGCGGCGCCGCCCTACCAAAACGATTGGTGACTCGGGAGAGAGAAGCAGTGGTTCCTCAAGTTCCGAGATATCGCAATCAGCGCGAATGGCGGAGAGCGATGAATACATCAGGGCGAAGGGTTTTTCTTCGCGACCTTTCCGCTCACGCAGACGAACGACCGCGGCTTCATTACGCGCGTCGACAATTAGTTGAAATCCGCCGAGACCCTTGAGCGCAATAATCTGTCCGGCGCGCACTGCGTTGGCGGCAATTCGCAATGCATCATCACGCATCGCGATCGCCTGTCCATCTTCGCTCCAGAATTCCAAATGCGGTCCGCATTTAGGACAGGCGTTCGGTTGCGCGTGAAACCGGCGGTCCAGCGGGTCGTGATATTCCTGTTCGCACTCGTCACACATCACAAATTTTTTCATTGACGTGTTGGAACGGTCGTAAGGCAACGCTTCGACAATGGAAAACCGCGGCCCGCAGTTTGTGCAGTTCGTGAATGGATAGCGAAATCGCCGATTGTTTGGGTCGAGAATCTCGCGCAGGCAATCGACGCAAGTCGCAATATCGGGGAGGATGAATGCTGTTTTGTCGCCGCGCTCTTCGCTTTCGCAGATTCCAAAAGCGTCGTAGCCGATTGCATCGAGAAACGACGAGTTGATGCTCTGCACAATTGCGCGGGGAGGCTTCTCGGTCTGAATCCGCTGCTGAAACTGCTCGAGAAAATTGCGATGGCCTTCGACCTCAATGAAGACGCCTTGAGCCGTGTTCGATACGTAGCCGTTGAGTTTCAATTCCGTCGCGAGGCGGTAAACAAACGGGCGAAAGCCGACTCCTTGAACGGCACCGCGCACGATTATTTTCAATCGTTCGTGTCTGGTAGTTCGTTGCGGCGCGCTCGGCGAGCGCGCCCTACCGGCATATTTTGGCGGGACAACAATCGTTTCCATATTGCCTAACCAAAAAGTTTGTTCACGAATCCGATTTGATAGACGAGAAAAAGTCCAAAGCTGAAGCTCACCACACCGGCAGCTGCACCAAGATGGCGATGCAGAAATTCGAAGCGCGAGCTGCAACTGAACGGAACGGCAATCGCCGTCGTGATCAACATCATGCCAGCAATCGTGCCGGCACCAAAGATCGACAAATACATCATTGCCCACAGCGGTTCGCGAATGATCGGCAACAGCAGCAACGCGATTGCAGCGGAACCCGCCAGGCCGTGCACGACGCCGATGATCGTCGGGCGCAATGCACGGTAAGCTCTTGAGCCACCGAATCGTCGGTCCAAACGCGCAGACGGCACGGATTCCTCGGAATGCCCGTGAGTGTCCGGAGCGTGCCCATGCGGATGCGAATGAATGTAATCGCCGTGACGATGTGGATGTTCGTGATGCGCGTGCCCGGTGAACGTTGATCTTGCACGAAAGCGGCGTAAAGCGACGCGCAGGTTGAAAGCACCAAGGACGATCAACATAAGCGCGACGCAGAATTCCAGGCTCAGCCCGAGGCGCTGCGGGATGACGAGTCCGAACACAACGATAGCGCCGCCGACTATAAGGAGTGTGATGCTGTGCCCAACTCCCCAAAACATTCCTATGATCGCCGCGTGTCGAACATCGCGCTCGCGGCTCACGATTGTCGATACAGCGATCACGTGATCGGAATCTGTGGCATGCCGCATTCCGAGGAAGAATCCGAGTGCAAGAATCGAAAGGAGTGCGGTCATACGCTTGGTGCGGTGTGCGTGTCAAGGAGGCGCACGGATTTGATGGCGCATTCATGGCCTTGCTCGGCCTCAACGGCTTTGCCACAGTGCGGGCATCGCATTGTCATCACCGGAGCGATGGCCAGCGCCTCGTCCCAATAGTCAGGCCGCCCGCGATAAGTACAATGCGGACAGCTCACGATGGCGGGCACTCTCGCAATCGTAAGGATGCTGCCTTCCAATGGCGTCTCTTTAGCGATCGATTCGTAACAAAAACGCAGTTGTTCCGAATCAATGTGGCTCAACTCGCCAATCTCCAGCCGAACTTCAAGGATCGTGCGTTCAGGATTGTGCGCGGAAAACTCCAGAAGCTTTTCGACGAGGCCCGACGCAATCGAAAGCTCATGCATGCGCTACGCGCCGGTTGAATCCTTGATACGTTACACCGTTACATCGGACCGATTCACGATTCTCGAATCTCGAATCTCGTTTGCCGGTTTTTCTCATATCGCCAGCAAGGTTTGGGCAACCGCATCCACGCCAGTGCCGTTCTTGCAGCTTGTCGGAATGACCGTGATATCCGGCTTGAGAGTGTGGACGTCGTTTATCAAAGCTTCGACGCTCACGCCCATAGCATCTGCCAGGTCGATCTTGTTGATGACGACGATCTGTGCGCCGAGAAACATGTGCGGGTGTTTGCGCACCATCCAAGGCCCTTCTGTTACGCTGACTACTACCACGCGCGCTTTGGAACCCAGCGGGAATTCGGCCGGACAAATCAGGTTTCCGATGTTCTCAATGAAGATGAATTTCGCTTTGCTGATGTCGATCTTGCGCAGCCCTTTTCCGACCAGATTTGCGTCGAGATGACAGCCGTTAATCGTGGCGATCTGCACAACCGGTACGCCGAGTTTTTCAATTTGATCGGCGTCCTCGCTGGTCGTTGCGTCGCCGTTGAAAACGGCTACACCACACTGGTTTTTTAGTTTTTCGACGAGCTTTGTAATCAGTGTGGTCTTACCGGAACCGATTGCGCCCATGAAATCGATCGCAGTGGTGCCATGTTCGTCCAGTAACGCCCGGTTTTGCCGCGCGAGTTTTTCGTTCGCTTCGAGCAAGCTGTGTTCCAGCTCGATATCGTAGATTTCGTCTGGTTGCGCTTCCAGTTTGATCATATTCCGCATGGTAGGGACGGACCGCCGGGCCGTCCGAATTGTTTCGGCGCGCCCGGCGGTCGCGCCCTACCATTGAATGGTTAGGCGCGTCATCATTTGGATAGTCCCGCCAGGCCGGTTGGCGTGTGCATTTTCTTAAGCACTTTGCCGTTGCCGAGATACATGTGAACGCCACACGGCAGACAGGGATCGAAACTGCGCACTGCGCGCATGATGTCGATGCCCTTAAACTTATCAGGGCCATTGTCTTCGAAGATCGGCGTGTTCTGC
>QHQV01000176.1 GCA_003219945.1 Verrucomicrobiota bacterium
CGTCGCGCAGCAGCGATCGAAAGATCAATGCAAATCCCGGCTGACAGACTTCAGCGTGATTACCCGATTGCGGAGTAACGAGTGGGAATGCGGCGATAAGTGCCTAACAAGTGGAGGAGATGCTATGGAAAATGCGATGTCGGAACTGATGGGGCGAGACAAAGAAAAAGCGGGATAGGTGATACCAGAAACCATGCGAGCGGCGGTGGTGGAGAAATTTCGTGAACCGCTACCGATGCGCGAGCTTCCTGTTCCTTCACCTGGACCTGGCCAAGCTCTAGTCCAAATCATCGCAACCGGTGTGTGTCATACCGACTTGCACGCGGCCGATGGAGATTGGCCGGTTAAACCCAACCCGCCATTTGTCCCCGGCCATGAAGGTGCCGGTTGTGGTGGCGCTCGGCCCGGGTGTCACTCACCTAAAGGAAGGAGATCGAGTTGGCATCGCGTGGTTGCATAGCGCTTGTGGACATTGCGAATTCTGTTTTTCGGGTTGGGAAACACTCTGCAAGGCCCAACAGAATTCGGGCTATTCCGTGAATGGGAGTTTCGCCGAATATGCGCTCGGGCAGGCCGATTTCCTGGGCAGAATTCCTTCGTTTGTCGATGCGGGACCCATTCTGTGTGCAGGTGTAACGACCTACAAAGGCCTGAAAGAAACAGACGCGCGTCCCGGCGAATGGGTCGTGATTTCAAGCGTGGGCGGTTTAGGGCATGTCGCGATTCAATACGCCACAGCCATGGGATTTCATGTGGCGGCTGTCGATGTCGGAGAAGAAAAGTTGGATTTAGCGCGCAAGCTCGGCGCGCAAATTGCAGTGGACGCGCGCGCGGAGGATCCAGCGCGCAAAATTCAGGATGAAATCGGCGGAGCTCACGGTGTTCTCGTCACTGCTGTGTCGCCCATCGCATTCAAGCAAGCCATGGGCATGCTTCGTCGCCGCGGCACATGCGTTCTGATTGGATTGCCTCCCGGCGAATTTCCGGTGTCCATCTTCGATGTGGTGCTAAGTCGCTACACTCTCCGAGGGTCGATCGTGGGCACAAGAAAAGATCTTGAGGAAGCGCTCGGCTTTGCCGCCGAAGGCAAAGTCAAGGCGACTATCGAGCAACTCCCCCTCGATTCCATCAATGAAGTTTTCAGTCGACTGAGAGAAGGCAAAGTAAACGGCCGCGTCGTTCTGAACGTCGCTTAATCTCGCTCGTTCATTCGCGCGGAGGAGCGAGTACTGTCTCGAGATCCAGGGTGGCCAGCCTATGTCGGTTTGGTTCGCTGCGGGCTTGCCCCCGCCCTTTGGTGGTGCTTCCGTTCGTATGCGCCCAAGAATCAGTTTCCGCTATGGATAACGCAGTTATCAGTGCCATGTCCGCTGTGCTCGGTTCGCTCGTGGGTGGCTCGGCCACGGTGGCAACCACTTGGGTGACACAAAGAACGCTTGGCAAACGTGAGCTCGTCCGCTCCGAAATTAAAAGGCGTGAAGCTCTCTACGGCGAGTTCATCAATGAATGCTCGGCTCGCCTCGTTGAGTCGTTTGAGCGCACCTTAGACAAGCCCGGGACGCTGTTACAGGTGTATGCGCTGCTCAATCGCATTCGGCTTTGCGCCTCCGATGCCGTGCTCACGCAGGCGGAAAGAACGTTGCACTTCATCGCCGAGCAATACTTCTCGCCGAATCTTTCCGTAGAGGAAGTGCGCAATCTTATTCGGTCGGGAGATCAAGATCCGCTCAAGGCATTCGGCGAGGCGTGCCGTCGCGAACTAAAAGGGATGCGCATGGCTGTCTAGTCGCGCTGTCCTTTAGGGGAAAGGAAGTTGGCCACCGCTTCCCTGGCACACTGGCACAACTTCTCGACAGCCGGACTTTGGCCGCAAACTCGCCTTACAGTCTGAGTTTCACGGTAACGTGCGGCATGCCTCGTAGATATGCTGAGGCAAGGAACAGAGTCTTTCAGAAACGACAGTTCCGGACGGATGGTATGCGCATCAACGCTTTTATTTAAAACGAGCCATAACATGAGCGAAAGCGAGTACGGGGATTGAGCACACACCTACGAACGAAGCTCACCTCGTTCGGCCTTACGCCATGTTTGTCGGGAATCGGCAGCAACGCGGACGAGAAACGCTCGCGCACTACAGACATCGCGTGGGAACTCCCAGATCAGAATTTATGAACGCAATCCGAATTCACAGTTACGGAGGACCGGAAGTCTTGCAGTACGAAGATGCGCCTTGCCCACGAGTAAAAAACGGCGAAGTGCTCGTCCGGGTTCACGCCGCTGGTGTGAACCCGCTCGATTGGAAAGTGCGCGGCGGTGATCTTAATGGCTTCGTCGAGCACAAGCTTCCGCTGATTCCCGGCTGGGACCTATCGGGCGTGGTGGAGAAAGTCGGCCCCGGTCCCGCGGCCGCGGGACGATTCAAAAAAGGCGACGAAGTCTTCGCCATGGCGGATCCGACGCGCGATGGCGCTTATGCCGATTACGTCGCCGTTCGCGTAACGGCGCTTGCGCTGAAACCCAAGTCGCTCCATCACGTGTATGCCGCGGCTACGCCTGTGTCGGCGCTTGCAGCGTGGCAATCATTGTTCGGCGCCGGCAAGCTGCAACCTGGACAACGCATTCTAATTCACGGCGGCAGCGGCGGCGTCGGCCATTTTGCTGTTCAATTTGCAAAGTGGAAAGGCGCCTACGTCATCGCGACGGCATCAACCAACAACCAGCAATTGCTGCGTAAGCTTGGTGCCGATGAGACGATCGATTACACGATTCAAAAATTCGAAGATGTTGCCCAAAAGATCGACATCGTCCTCGATACAATTGGCGGTGAGACGCAGGAACGCTCGTGGCTGGTGCTGAAGCAAGGCGGCGCTCTGATTTCGTTAGTCCAACCGCCATCGGAAGAAAAAGTCAACCAGTTCGGGGTGCGCAGCATTATGAGCAGCGTTCAACCTGACGGTGCGCAACTAAGTGCGATCGCGAAGCTGATCGACTCAGCCAAGCTGAGGCCGACGATCGATCGGATTCTGCCATTAAGCGAAGCGCGTCGTGCGCATGAGCTTAGTCAAAACGGTCACACCCGCGGCAAGATCGTCCTGCGCGTGAAGGACGTTCAGTCATGATCACGGGCGACGATTCGGCTATGGCCGTGGGCGATGCACGCAGATGTCTAGCTGCAGAATGACGTGGTAAGCCCCGCGAATTGCAGTAAACTAATCGCGGGAGACCGTCGAGCATGAGCGCGCAGGAAATCATTGCGGAACTCTCAAAGCTGAACCGCACCGAATTGGAGCGAGTTGAGGCGCAGCTGCACGAATTGCTTGCGACGAAGCGCGATGGTGCTTCGCGCCGAGCTTCCTGCTCCTAGCTTCTAGCTGCCGTGGAGTGAGGACTTCTCTGAAAGCGTGTGTCCAGTGCGATCTGTGATTTCGTTTTTTGCTCGTTAGGTCAGTTTAGCAGATCCGTGATCATTCTTCTCTTGGCGGCCGGTGTCATGGTTGGCGCGCATGGTAACAATGAGATCCCCGGTTCTCCATCCTGACCCAAGACGCGCTAGTTAGGGCCTTGCGGCCGTGGCTGCCGTCAGTCTCACTACGGAGCAACCGGGGAAATTAAAATTAGGTCGCAACGGCCGTTTTTCAAAGTCTCGTTTTTCGTGTAAGAGCTGCCAGATGATCCGACACATCCGGCGCGCTACGATGAGCACGGCGCTGTTGGCTTTCTTCCCACGCGCCCGATGTTGTTTATAAAGTGCACCAAAGTACGGTGAGCATCCGATCGCTACCCAGCTCGCTTCGATCAAAGCCCAGCGCAACCACTTGTTGCAAAAGGGCAGGAGTTGCCCATGCCTTGTCTTGCCGCCGCTGGAATGAGTGGTGGGGACCACTCCGGCGTAAGCGCACAGTTTTTCCGCGCTGGAAAAGCGCTCGATCGAGTCCACTTCGCACGCGATGACTGCGGCCAGGGTGGGTCCAATTCCTGGCACGCTCAGCAGTTGCCGATGCATCGCTTCGCTCCCAAACTCCAGCCCGATCCGTTTTTCTTGCGCCTTCATTTGCTGAGCAATCAAATCATGCAAAGCCAGCTGCTCGCCCAATAGGGCGGCATCTGTTTCGGGCAATTCCAGCCGGCGCAAAAAGCTTAACCCGCGCACGCCAAAGATGTCCGAGCATTGCGGCAACTCCAAGCCGCGCTGTCGATCCAACAGCGCATGGATACGGTTGCGCAACATGGTGCGAAGTCGCGCCCAATAGAGCCGCTGCCGCAGCAGATTTTTGCGCACTCGCGTCTCGCCGCGCGGCACATGGGCGCGCGCCACTAGGTTGCCCCGCAGCAGCGTCCCTAAAGCATGCGCATCGAGCCGGTCCGTCTTGATCTGCGCATCGGCAATGAGGCGCGTCTTATAGGGATGGGCCAGCACCACTTCTTCCACTTGCTCGATCTCTTCGAGCTCGTCGTGGACTAAGCCCCAGTTCCAGCACGCTTCCACCACCGCTTTGCTCGGCCCTTCCAGGCTCGCAAAAAATTGAGCGAAACCGCAGCCCGAGTTGCCCTCTATCCGAGCCTCTCGCAGCTTGCGGCCTCGCTCGTCCACGGCACAAAGCACACTGTACTTCTTGTGAATGTCTACTCCAACGTAATTCATGAAAACAGCTCCTTCCTTTTTTCCTCCACTCTATGCACTGAAGGGCTGCTTTCATTTTACCTGACCCCATGTTGCCCCCCAATTCAGGAGGCAATCGACGCGATTCCCGAGTCGCGCCTGCAAACCGCATTATCGGCCGTGATTTTACCGGCGTGAGCACTGAACGCTGGAGCATCACGCGTGGACTTACCGAGACTTGCAAGCGCGTGGTGAGCTCTCGCGCTAAAGGCGCTGGCGCAGCAACAACATTTCGCCGCTGCTATTTCGCGAAAACCGGCGGACTCAAGTCGATCGGTTTTGACACTTTGCCGTTGCGGAAATTATCCATCGCCCGATCCATCATCTTAAGAGTTCTAACGGAAACGATCGCTAACGGCTTCACTATATGTGCGCTCCGCGGCTGCAAGATGATGTTTCCGTTTTTGTCATGAGTCACGACGAACTTGCGAAATTTGGTGCCGCGAAGCGTTATTCGCCGCTTTTCATCCACTTCTGCGTTGTACTGCTTCAGCGTTGGCATATCGTTGTCATAACGTAGCCAAAGCCGTGCCGCGGAGCAACAGTCTCTGACGCGACGCGTTATTTCTCCTTCCAATATTAATGAGAGCATTAATCCACATATAATCGTCTCACCACCCGTATATATCTAAGGCACTTCTATAGGTACGCGTCAATGATATAGATTGAATATGTTTTCCGTTGATTTAAATAGATATCATATTCAGGCCTGTCCAACGCACGGCGAAGATCCCACTCTCATGAAGCCGGCGGGGATTTAAAGTCACGCCGGAGCAGAGTCTCCCAAGCCGACGTTCCGGCCTATTCGCTCGAACACGCTTTGCGAATTCCGCACGCGATCGGCGAGAACTACGCGTTCAAACCAACTTCACCGCTGGATGTCGCGGCCGCGATCAGGCTTTCGCCGCAGTCGAGTCAATTTCGGATGATCTGTGGCGCCTCTATCGCGTACGGCTTAACGACGGGCGGGTATAACTCTGCACAAATCGAGGTGACGACTCTCGGCCGACGAATCACTGCTCCGACAGCGGAGGGGGATGATCTAATGGCAAAGCGAGAAGCTGCGCTTCGTCCACGCATAGTACGCGATTTTCTCGAACACTACGACGGCAATAGGTTCCCGCGCGACGAGATCGCCTTGAGTGTACTGGCAAACCTCGGAGTCCCGAAGGACGCAACGAGACGGACCTTTGATCTTATTCGCGAGACGGCAAAGTCTGTCGGATTTTTTCGGGAAA
>QHQV01000177.1 GCA_003219945.1 Verrucomicrobiota bacterium
ACTTAGGATCTGGTGGAGAAATCCGTAGGGGTTCGAGTCCCCTCCCTGGCAGTTTTCCAAGGATAAAGAGTTGCGGCAAAAACAACGCTTCTCTCAACGGCCTGGCCATGCAATAATTCGCGGTACTGTGGGAAGAAGTTGGCATCTAATGGCATGCATTCTTGTGGTTAGAGGCACCGCAATCGCGACAGTCACATCCGGACTATTTTCTGCACTCGCTCTTCCGAAGGGTATCTTTTTCCATTTCGTCACAAAGCGTTCCCCTCGAAATCAACAGTTGGCATAAACTGAGGGTCGCTGAAGATGAAAGGTGGTTCCGTCTCTTTTGAAGCCACGGACGTTCAATCGGCCGGACGGAACGCGAACGGTATTAGCGCGGTTTTTGGCCCGCATCTGTTGATGACCGGGTTGTGGGTGTTCGCTGGGTACTATCTTGGGTGCAAAATCGGTTTCGCACTCACGCTTAAACCTCATCCTGTTTCGGTTCTTTGGCCTCCGAATTCTGTCCTGGTCGCATCGCTTTTGCTAACGCCACCGCGTAGCTGGTGGTTCGTGCTGCTGGCCGCGTTCCCCGCGCATTTGGCGGCACAGTTACAGAGCGACGTTCCGCCACTGATGATCATGTGCTGGTTCATCAGCAACGCTTCAGAAGCAGTGATCGGCGCAGGTTTGATGTACTATGTTATTGGCGGCCCGATGCGCTTCCAAAGTCTGCGCAATGTGGGCATTTTCTGCCTTTGCGTAGTGTTCCTCGGCCCGTTTTTGTCCTCGTTTTTAGACGCCGCGTTCGTGGTGTGGAATCATTGGGGGCAAGACGGATACTGGGAGTTGATCCGAGTGCGGCTATCTTCCAATGCCGTCTCAGCGTTAATCATCGTGCCGTTAATCGTAACGTGGGTGACGAATGGAGTTCAGCCTCTGAGAACAGCATCACGGCCGCGTTACTTGGAGGCATGCGCCCTCTTTCTCGGTTTGTTGGCAGTGAGCTATGTTGTCCTTTATGAATTAAGATCGCCAGCGGATTTAGCTCTGCTTTTTCTCCCTCTGCCATTTCTGCTTTGGGCCGCGGTTCGCTTCGGCGTTTTGGGAGCGAGCACGGCCATTTCCATTGTTGGCTTCTTGGCGATTTGGAGCGCTTCCTACGGACATGGACCGTTCTCGCGTGGAACAGCTGAAAAAAGCGCCCTTTCGATCGAAATATTTTTAATCGGTCTGGCGATTCCGCTGTTGTTTCTGTCGGCGGTGATTGAGGAGCGTGTGGCCGGCCAGAGCGAGCTGCGAGAAAGTGAATCACGTTTCCGAATCGTGGCCGATGCTGCGCCCGTTCTCATCTGGATGGCTGGCGTGGACAAGCTTTGCACGTTCTTCAATAAGCCGTGGTTAGATTTTACCGGCCGCATCATGGACCAGGAGCTTGGAAACGGCTGGGCTGAAGGCGTGCACCGAGACGACCTGCAGAAGTGCCTCGCGGTTTATACCCACGCATTCGATGCACGGCAGCCATTCGTTATGCAATATCGCTTGCGGCGAAACGATGGGGAGTATCGCTGGATATCGGACCAGGGCGTGCCACGCCTAGACCCGCAGGGACGATTTGCCGGGTACATCGGTTCGTGTGTCGATGTTACTGAGCTGGTAAACAAGGACCAAGCCTTGCGGGAGAGTGAGGAACGGATGCGTGTGGCCGCGCAGGCGGTTAATCTCGGTATTTGGGAATGGGATCTGAGCAAAGATGAGATCTGGGCCACGAATGCGCGACGGGCGCTTCTTGGTTTGCCGGCTTCCGGCAAAATCGCGTTGGAAGACTTTATTTACCGACTTCACCCCGATGACCGTGATCGGGTCCGACACACAATCGACGATGCCATTCACAGCGGTCGAGATTTTGATTCCGAGTATCGATTAATTCTCCCCGACGGAATCGTGCGTTGGATGTCAATGCGGGGCAGCGTCCAGTTTGATGATGCCGGAAAACCGACACGGCTTTTGGGAATCAGCATCGATATTACTGAGCGCAAACAGGCTGAACTGGATGCGCAGCGCGGCCGCGCAGAGCTATCGCATCTGAGTCGTGTGGCGTTAATTGGTGAAATGTCCGCGTCCATTGCCCACGAATTAAATCAACCGTTGGCCGGAATTCTCAGTAACGCCGCAGCTGGGCAGCGCTTTATGGACAAGGGAGACGTTAATCTGCGCGAAATTCGCGAAATGCTCGGTGACATCATCGCAGATGGTCGTCGTGCTAGTGACGTAGTTCGCGGCATTCGCGGCATGGTAAAGAAAAAGCAGGTGGAGCGTCGTTCCGTGGACCTCAACGAGGTCGTAATGGAGGCATTGCGTATGGTATCTCCCGATGCCGTGCTGCGTTCGTGCCAGCTGGAAACTTCGCTAGACGCGAATTTGCCGGTCATCGAGGGCGACCCGGTTCAACTTCAACAGGTGTTACTGAATCTTGTGATCAACGCGTTCGACGCGATGCGAGACACGGCGCCCTCCAAGCGCAATGTCTTCATCGCGACACAATCGAATGGGGATGGCACAGTTCGCGCCAGTGTGCGTGATCATGGCGTCGGGATTGCGGAGGATATGCGGGACCGGCTGTTCGACCCGTTTTTCAGCACTAAAACTGAAGGGTTGGGAATGGGCTTGGCTATTGTGCGTTCGATCATTGAAGCGCACGGCGGCACAATCACAGCTGAAAATGTCGATGATTGTGGTGCTCGGTTTGAATTTGTTCTTCCGGTGAATGGCCACTCCTCTGCATGATCCCAGCGAACAGCCTCGTGTTTTTGATTGACGACGACGCCTCGGTGCGAAGAGGTGTGTCGCGGCTATTGCGCTCGGCCGGTTATAAGAGCGAAGCATTTGCCTCGGCGTCCGTTTTTCTCGCGCGTGAAGAATATCCCGGCCCTGCGTGCGTGATCGTGGATGTGCGGATGCCTGAGCTCAACGGAATGGATCTGCAAAACGTTTTGATTCAGCGGCGCCGGGAAGAACAACTCATCTTCATCACTGGTCACGGCGACATCTTGATGTGTGCGCAGGCGATGAAAGCCGGCGCGGTCGATTTTCTCCCGAAACCGTTTCGAGACACCGAACTCCTGCAATGTGTCGAGCGCGCGCTGGCGCGTTCCGCGGACCAACGATGGCGCGCCATCGAGAAAGCTGCAGCCCGCCGTTTTTTGGACTTGTTAACACCGCGTGAGTTCGAAGTGATGCAACTCGTGGTTACAGGCATGTTGAACAAACAGATTGCAAGTGAGCTAGGCACTGCGGAAAAGACCATCAAGGTGCACCGCGGCCGCGTAATGAAAAAACTGGGCATCATATCGGTCGCTGATTTGGTGCGTTTGGTTGAAACAGCACAGATCGCGTCCCTTCAGTGACGTGAGACTAAGGTCTAATATGGCTGCATCGAACGCGAGCGTAGTATTCACTTGTTTTGCAAGCTCCATGTCCAGATCTGATCTGCCTTCTCGACGATGATCCTTCGGTGTTGAGAGGCCTCAATCGGCTTCTCATGTCGGCAGGTTGGCACCCCGAACAATTCAGCGACCCGGACGCGTTTTTGAACTACGTAAAACTTCATCGCCCTCCGGTTGCCATCATTGATGTTTGGATGCCGCTCATGAACGGCCTTGAGGTTCAATCGCGGGTCCGGGAGCTTTCGCCTTCAACGCGCGTCATCATGTTTACCGGAAAAGACGATCCGCTAGTGCGTTCCACCTCTCTGAAAGCCGGCGCGTCAGCTTTTTTCACCAAGCCGTTCGACGACGAGGAATTTCTCACCGCCGTTCGGCTAGCCCTTTCTGCAATGTGATTTTGCTCTAAATCGGCTGTGAATCGAAACTCAGTAGAATTCCGAGTGGATTTATCCGTGAAAATTGTGTATTCCAACACGCGTTCCTGAACACAATGCGAACTTCTTCGAGTGAATTGGTCGCCATCGAGCGTCCAAAGACAAATTCCAGAATCTTTGCGCACACACGCTGGGACGTTTTGCCAGTCGCGGCAGGCGTTCTGCACTGCGTTTACTTCTTCGGCATGTTTTATCTGTTCCCGCGCGTCCCGCTCTGGGTCATGCTGATCCTCGGTTTGAGTTATTCGGTCAGCATTTCTTGGAACATCAACGGCATTTCCCACAACTTCATTCACAATCCCTATTTTCGTTCGCCCCTGTTGAATCGCTTATTCAGCATTATGGAATCGATCACCGTCGGGTTCGGCCAGGTCTTTTACGAGTGCATTCACATGCAGCATCACAAGGGAAACGCCGATCGACCCGACGATCATGGCGACACGATCGATTGGATTTCGATTTACAAGCATGGCCATGACGGTGAAGCGGAACATCCGTTGAAATACACATTCATCAGTTTCTTTCGCGAGGATCCCAAAACCGTCCTCAAAGAACTGAAACGGAAGAACCCGCGGGAGGCGTTTTGGGGAGTG
>QHQV01000178.1 GCA_003219945.1 Verrucomicrobiota bacterium
TCCGTTTTGATCGATCGGAGGAGAACAATGGACCGTATCGAACCGCTGAGCGGCTCATAAATCGAGCGTTGGAAAGCAGCGAATTCGTAATTTTCTCGGAGGACGACTTAATCTTCGAACGCGATGCGATCGAATGGTTTGAAAGGGCGCTGACTCATCCGATGTTCCTGCGTCCGAACGTGTGGGCGATTGCCGGGGAATCCAGATTTTTTGATTCTCACCGGCACAGTGCTTCCGACACTGACGTATCCCATGCTCTGGCACTCGCAGAGAGCCACAATTTGATTGATAAATTTGTTTATCTCGATTTTGTGCCATCAAGCTGTTTCGCCACTACTCGTGAGAAGTGGTCTGAATTTGGTGACACAAGAGGAACCATAAGGGGGGACCGGGCTGTGGTGGATCGCTGCCTGGCGGAAGCGAAAGTGTGTTTCTGGCCAGTCATAGCGAGGTGCCGTGATACAGGAATGCATCACCCTCTTGGATACAGCGTCCGCTGGAGAGGCTCCGATCACACGACATTTAAAAACAGCTATGTTGTTTCTGGGATGCTCAAATCCGCAGCGGGGGATCTGAGCGAACTGACCAACTCTCAAAAAGACGCGCTGCTGATTGAGTTCACGAGAGCCTGGGAGTTGCTGAGCGCATAGCACAAAGCGGTCTTTGGCGTCTTACCGACAAACCGAACTTGACGATCGCTTCGTGACGCGACTTGGATGAAACGCGGTCGCTATTACGGTTTGGTCGAGCTGTTACGAAATCGGATCAGCGGCGCTTTGAATCGAGTAATCAGTGTCATTCGATGTAGTTTCGTAGGAAAACATCCATGATCTGCTGCACTCCTGGACCTTTCACGTGCCTTAGATCGTCTTCCCACATCTCGCGGCGATCCGAGTTCTGAACGATTTCGTAACTTGGAAAATAATCCACGTTTGAATGAACAGCAGCCCACTCCTGGCTAACTGCTCGTAACAAAGACTTGGCCCAGCTATTGGCTACAACAATGTCCATAGTAGAGAACGTATTCATCAAAGGCACCGGAGAAACGGTAACGATGATACGCACGTCCGAATGGCCATACATCATGAGCAATCTGTGAATCATCTCCAGATTCGCCCAGTTTTGAGCGAAACTGCTCAGCTGAAACTCATAACGATCAGGTTCGGTTTTAATCAGAGACGGAATGGGAGTGCGATTAACAAAGACATCCGCCTTGACGTCACGCCATACCTCAGCCAGCCCAAGTGTCACAACCACCGCGCGGCAGTCTTTTATCCGCTTAGTGACCGTCTGCATCAGCGCCCGACGCTCAAGAGTTTCTTTGAAACCTACAGACTCCAGCGTGGGATTCGTGTGTGGGTCGTACCATGTTGTTCTGGTTAATGGAACAATGGAGTCACGCGGGAATACTGCGTTTGGATCTAGTGCCCAGCGCAGTTCGTTCAAAATCGAGTACGTGTTGTACTTGTTCAGAAATCCAAGTCCTGAAGGCTCTCTGTTCGCTGGCTGAAGTTTCGCAAATTCCGGCGCGGCGCTCTCTACGATCACTTGCCTTGCCGCCAGAGCGTTCTCGATGCCCCGCGCAAAACAGGAGCCGATCGCGTAGAACTTGTCGTCCCTGCTAAATCTGAATTTTGGGATTACGTGAGGAGTGAAACAAGTCCGATGCAGCCGCTGGAATGCGTGTTTTCCAGCCGGATCATTGGAGTCAGTGTTGTCCTTGTACCAAGTCGCAGCGGGATTCTGGCGATAATTGTCGACGGCTTCACCCGAAGTGGCCACGTAAGCAGGCTGGGTCCAAAGCTGGCCCCGTTCCGGCGGAGCAGGGCCAATCGATTTGTCCACACACTCTGGCGAGACAACGTCATTCGTGATCCGCATCGTGGTGCTGTGGCAGTATCTGAGGCCGAGTGGGCAGCTAAGCACAGCACGCCTTTTTTGCCAGCCTAATTCGCAATTTTGACGTCATTGCGGTCTAGTTTGCGAATCCAGAGCAAAACCGTAAGGCTGCCCCAAGGCTACCCTTGGGCGAACAGATAAATTGCGAACAGCGTGAGCAGAAAGTAGGGAACAAGCACCGCAGCGCCTGCATAATCTTTCGCGATTCTTTGCCCGAAAAACAGCGCGGTGATCGCTGCGGCGGAAAGAATTGCTCCGTACAATCCGACCCTCGAATCTTTTAAAAGAATTACCAGCAGACAGCCGATGGCGCTCAGCGCGCCGGCCGTGAGTTCCAAAATCGTGATGCAGATCAGCAGCGCAGGAACGATCCCCGCAAGTGGGCTCTTCGCGAAATGTCCTTTTAGCCATTCAAAATTTCCGCGGCGGTCGACGATTTTATCGATCCCCG
>QHQV01000179.1 GCA_003219945.1 Verrucomicrobiota bacterium
CATCAGTTCATCGACGCCGAAAATAATGGCGACACCGATCGGTCCCAATCCTGCGGGAACAAACGAATTTAGCGCCCCCAGCAGAATGACAAGCGATGCCCGCGGCACGCCGGCTACTCCTTTCGAAGTCAGCATCAACGTCAACATCATTGTGATTTGTTGGCCTAACGACATGTGCCATCCCATCGTCGTCTCGGCCGCTTGGGCGACGAAAACTGATGCCATCGCCAGGTACAGGGTTGATCCTGTCAGATTGAACGAATACCCGGTTGGCATCACGAATCCAACGATATGCGGGGGCACGCCGAAACGTTCCATCGATTCCATTGCTTTCGGCAGCGCTGATTCGCTACTTGTCGTCGCGAATGCGAGCGCCGCAGGCTCGCGCACCGCACGCACGAATTGTTTTAACGGAACCCGCGCGATCCGAATCACCAGTCCAAAAATAAGAGCAATGAAAATCACCAGAGCGAGATAAAGCGAGCCGATCAATTTTCCGAGGTTTAACAGCACAGCTGGGCCTTGCGTGCCAATCGTGTGTGCCATCGCGGCGCCCACCCCGATGGGTGCAAACAGCATTACGTAATTTGTGAACTTGAACATGATTTGCGAAAGGCTGTCCATCGCGCGGATGATTGGTTTGCCTTTCTCGCCAACGGCTGACACGGCGAGTGCGAAGAGCACGCTGAATGCGACAATCTGCAAAACATCGCCACGCACCATGGCCTCGATCACGCTCGCGGGGAAAACGTGCGCGAAGGTTTCGACGAAAGTCTGGGGATGAGTTTGGCCGATTGTCTTGAGAACGTCGGTGCTGGTTGCGGCGAGAGTCACGCCGGCGCCGGGCTTTGTGAAATTAACAACTGCCAGTCCAATCACGAGGGCGGCTGTGGTGACGATCTCGAAATAGATCAGCGCCTTAATTCCCATGCGCCCTACCTTCCGGAGCGCACCGGCGCCCGCGATTCCCACCACAATGGTGGAGAATACAAGCGGCGCGATGATCGATTTGATCAGGTTAATGAAAATGTCGCGCAAAAAATAAACCGCATTGCCCCAATCGGGCCGCAGCCATCCAATCACGCCACCGACAACCAGCCCGATCATGATTTGTAGCGTCAACGATGGGCGATACCACGGCCTACGCCTCGGTTGAACAGCGCTGACGGTCATGGCTCCTCGTATTACCAC
>QHQV01000248.1 GCA_003219945.1 Verrucomicrobiota bacterium
AAAATCAATTGACCGCACCCGACACCGCAATATGGGCAAATCGAGCGCGCTACCTCGGCATCATCTATGCGCGCATGCATCGCACGTGTCTTTTCCGACATCGCCTCGAGACCAGTGCCGTCCTTGCGTTCGCGAATTTGGCGAACCAGCGGCCATTTCGAGAGCCAGGCGAACATGCTGAGCATCTCACTACATTTCGCCGCGGCAGACAATCCCGGTTTCAATAAAATGGTCGCGGCATCTTCAGCGGCTTTGGTCCAGCTGGCGCGCGAATTCGAAGCCGGCGAGAGGCGGCACCTCAACGTTGACGTCCTTCGCAAGCGCCAGCACCTGAAAAGCACGGCCCAGCATTTCCGGATGAAGCAGCGTTTGCAATTCGCGCTTAGCCTTCGCGCTATCGGGTAGGGGCGATTGACCCCAATCGCCCGCGGGCCGTTCAGGTGAACCGCCCCTATCAAACTGGCAGATGATTCCCGTCAGAAAATGGTGTTGATCGGTAAATCCGGCAACGCGCAACCCGTTTGCCTGCGCACGCTCGACGATGCTTTTCCAATGCACAGACATCGTGACGTCCGCGTCCCCGATTTGTTCGAATGACGAATCCAGATGTCGATGTCGGGCCCGGACCTGAACGTTTCTCTCAAATTCCTCGTCCAAAAAACCATAGTCGATCGCAATCACATAACCACGCTGCAAGTTCCCCGCGATTTGGTCGATCCACTCGAGGGCAGCTTGATTGAACCTGGTTTTATCAACCGGCCGCTCGACGAAGACGAAGTTGTCGCCGTTGAGGCCTACCAATTTCTCCGTTCCATCACTGATCAAGCGCACGGGCATTGCGTCCAGCAATTCGTTGGAAAAATGGACACCCGTGAATGGTTCCGGTGAATCTCGCCACTCAACCTTGTCGCCAAACGCCTCGAGCCTTTGGCGTTGCTGCTCTTCCAGAATTGGAAATGGCTCGAGTATCCGATAGCGCAACGCATCGAAGAATTCCGGCAGGCGTTTCTGGACGAACTCGAGAACATCCCACGCGAACTGCCCGTCGTGCGCTCCTTGTTCGACAATGACGAAATTATTCATCTTGCCGAGCCGCTCCCAAATTTCTGAGAACTGCGCGGCTAACAACTGCCCAAACAGCGGCCCTACGGCGACGTTCGTGAAATAATCTCCTTTGCGGCCTATGACGCACCGGCCTGACGAGTAGTAACCATGCTCGGGATGATAGAGGGCCTGCTGCATGAACCATGCGAACGAAATCGGCCCGCGCTTCTGAACTTGCGCGCGAATGATTCGGATGAGATCGGCATTGCCGGTGTTCATTCGTTGAAATCGTTAATCGTTAAATCATTGAATCGTCAACTGAACGACCTAAGTTGCGCGACTAAGTCGTTCAATTCAGTTGAAACCGACCACTACATATCTCAGACCGCCGCCGGGCTATCACTTTCGGCGGCCATGGTACTTTAGGCCGTGGTTTTACATTCCCGCCGCCATTCTGGTGGTGGTGGCGTTTTTTGTAACGGTTTTCTTTTCGAGTGTCGTCTTCGATCTACAAGCGCAGGCCAACTCTTTCGACTTGAGCAAACTCGAGCAAATGGAGTCGGCCAGTGTGATTCTCGATCGCAACGGAAAAATCTTTGGCCAAATCTACGTCGAGAACCGTGAGACGGTTCCCTATGAGAAGTTGGCTCCCGATCTGATCAACGCCGTCATTGCCGTCGAGGACGCAAAGTTTTACGAACACCACGGCTACGATTTGCTGGGGATCATTCGCGCTGCGCTCAAAAATGTGACCGCCGGTCACGTCCGGCAAGGCGGCAGCACCATCACACAACAATTGGCGCGCAACAGTTTCTCGCTCAAAGAAAGAACATACCGCCGGAAGCTGCTGGAAATTTTCTTGGCGAAGCGCATTGAAGACAAATTCAGCAAACAAAAAATTCTCGAGCTGTATCTGAATCGGATTTATTTCGGTGGCGGCATGTACGGAGCCGAAGCAGCCGCTCGTGGGTACTTTGGCAAGTCTGCACGCGATATGACATTAGCGGAGTGCGCCACACTCGCCGGCCTGATCAAAAGTCCAAACCGATTATCCCCATGGTCTGACCGGACTAACTCGCGCGAGACACGAGATTTTGCACTCGATCGGATGCGCGATCTTGGATTTATCAGCCGTGAACAATGCGCGGCTGCACGCGCCGAAAAGATTGCGGTCGGCAGCCGGCAAAACGCTCAAGGCCAGACTTACGCAGTAGATTACATTCGTCAGCAAGTGATCGCAGCCGTGGGATGGGACCGCGCGATAAATGAAGGCTACCGCATTCACACCACGATCGACGTGAATCTCCAGCGAGCGGCCGAGGATTCTCTAAAGGCACACTTGGAGCAAGTCGAGCAACATCCCAATTACAATCATCAGACCTACGCACATTACGCAGCATCATTTCGTAAGGCTAAGTCAAGCGGTAAAATGGCTGAGCAACCTGCGCCCGAGTACTTGCAAGGCGCGGCCATTGGTCTGGATAACGCGACCGGCGACATTCTTGTGCTGGTGGGCGGACGCGATTTCGAGCACAACCAGTTTAATCGCGCATTGCAGGCTCGCCGGCCTGCGGGCACGGCAATGTTACCGTTTGTTTACGCGACGGCTTTCGAACGAGGAATGTATCCGGGGTCGGTAGTTGAAGATTCGCCACTGGATAATCGCGCGGTGATGATCGGGGGCACAACGGGAATTCTTGGAGAATGGGGACCCGAGGACGCCGACAACCAGTACGAAGGTCGAATGACCGCCAGGCAGGCGCTGGTGAAATCGAAGAATGGCGCAACGATCCGCATCGGGATGGACGCGGGAGTCGAGGCCGTGTTGCAGCTTTGTTCCTCGGCGGGTATTCGTTCCCCGCTCCGCCCTTATCCGGCGACATTTCTCGGCAGTAGCGAAGTTACGCTGGCTGAGCTCGCGATGGGATACACGATTTTTCCGAATGGCGGCTGGCGAGCGAACACGCCGCATATTCTGGAGCGCATCGAGGAAAAAGACGGGACCCTGGTGTGGGATGGGAAGCAGCAAAGCATCCGGAAGATCGTGACCAAACCCGAAACTGCGTACGAAGTGCATTCGTGCCTCGTAGATGCGCTGCAATCGGGAACAGGAAAAGCCGCTTACACACAATTTGGGTTAAAGAAATTCCCGGCTGCCGGAAAAACCGGAACCGCGTACGATTTCACCGACGCGCTGTTTGCCGGATACGATTCCAATTTCACGTGCGCCGTATGGGCCGGTTTTGACAAGCCGCAGAAAATTTATCGCGGCGCGTTCGGGCGCGAGCTGGCGCTGCCGATCTGGGTCGATATCATGAATGCGGCCGACCAGAGTTATCCGCCACGAGAAATTAAACAGCCGTCCAGTCTGAAGCAGATCGAGATTTGTTCGCGGTCCGGGCAACTAGCCACCGACAAATGTTACGATGCAGTGAAGTCACCCAATGGCGATACGGTCCAACGTCGTACCACTTACATGGAGATTGCGACACAGGCGCAAGCGCCCACGAATCTTTGCAACATTCACGGTGAACCGCGCGCTCGGCTCGCGCGCGAGTTTGGTTCAAGCGATTTGCCGCGAGCTGAGCTGGCTGTGAACCTGAGTGAAGTCATGCCGGTCGCGATAAAAAGTCCCACGCTCATAGCTGACCACGACCCGTATGATTCAATTAAGGCAACAGTGATACCCGACGCTCCGCCGCAGCCGGCTACGGAAACCGCTGAAACTCAGAAGAGTGACAGCGGAGCTGCCACAGATGGGGTGAAGTCTGCGAGCAACACGGCAAGCGTGAATCCTCCGACTTCTCAAACGACACAATCTGCTCCAGACATTCGAAAGGCCGTCCCGGTCCAAACGATTCCGAAAGCGATTCCGGTTCAACCGCAGGAACGGCAACCACCAGAGATTCGGCGTGCGATACCGGTGAAACCGCTCGATCAAGAAGATACAGAACGCACGCTATTGCGATCCGCAGCACAGCCGCCTAGCGACGCGGTTCACGACTGATCGACTTCGCTGCGTAAAAATGGTTGAACCGTTGAAGCCTTAACCGGGCGAAGCTGTAATGGCAGCAGACAGCCCAGAGAACTTTCGGCTAACTCTTCTCAATCCCGGAGGACACGATCGCGAACAGCAGTTTCATAGCGCGCCTGCTCCCGGCGAGGGCCCTCATCCGCCGATCAATTTTCATGCTTTCGCTGCGTCCACATTCGCAGCGTTTCATCGTGATGTGCACCGCGCCCTCGCCGAAAACACACCTGTGCTTCTCCTTTTGAGCAGCGATTTTCGCGCGTCAGAGCGCGCATTGGCTGAGTTAAAACGGCAAGGTCGCGTCGTCGCTGTTTCATTGAAGGAAACCGGCCTGCACCAGATCGCACAACAATTGCGCGACCCTGCGAAGTTATCGCGCTTCATAAAAATTGTGACGCAAGCCGATGGTTGCGTCGCCACGACACTCGAGGCCGCGGAGATCTATCAGCGCGTCCGGTCCAAACACGATCCCGCGACAGTGGCATTTATCCCAACACCCTACCCGATCGAGGATCAACGATGGGATTTTTCTGTGCCGCGCAACGAGCAGTCCGGCATTTTCGTTGGCACACGCGAATGGGACGTGCCATCGCGCAATCATTTCGCTGCGCTATTGGTCGCACGGGAGCTGTGCGAAGCGACCGGTGAACCGGTCACTGTTGTTAATCTCGATGGCTACAAAGGTCGGCGATTGTTAGGCGAACTTAATTTTCCCGAACGAAAACTCCGGCTAATCGAGAAATGGAAGACTTACCCGGATTATCTGCGCGATGTGGCGCGGCATAAGATCGTGTTGCAACTCGACCGCAGCCATGTGCCTGGTCAGGTTGCGGGGGACGCTCTGCTCTGCCGAATCCCGTGCGTCGGAGGCGATGGCGCGATCGAACGAATTGCGTTTTCCAAAACATCCCGCGAAGTCCGAACGCTTAACGAAGTCGCTTCAATGGCGTCGGATCTATTGAAGAATCCTGAGTTACGCGAGGCAGTTGTCGCCGAATCGCAGGAACGCGCACGAGAACGGCTCTCATTTGAGGCGGTGCGCTCGCAATTGGCAAAGTTCTTCGCCCAGTTTGAAGAAAACTGAACCGCGGATTCCGCGGAGACGACCGATCAAACATTTCCTACCTTGGGAACAGCACGACGGTCCCTCTTCGCACCCCGGATTCGCGCGCCGCGGGTCAACCTAACGGTTAAATCAAAAGACGATCTCGAAGAGCTTAATGCCGTTCCATTTCCCAGGGTAATTGGGATCGAACGATGTGTTCTCCACCCAGTTTCCGTAGCGGGCCGGCGCCCACGGATTGAGCATTTGAAGCGGGTTGCGACCTGGACCAAAGGCTTTCGGGAGTGCTCCCTCAATCTTTGGCCGTTCGTAAACCGGCGGCGGCGTTTCCATCGCGCGCACCGGTTTTTGCGGACCGATTGGTGCTCTAAATTCTTGCGCGGAAGCAGTCGCCACCAACGCGACTAGGATTGCGATCATCAATGTCTTCATGTTTCCCTTTCTTTCGAGGCATGCGAAATGTTGCCCATAACCACGCCTGCACACAATATATCTTTCGATGGATTCGCTTGAAAAGGCCGCACGCGTCCTGGATTTAGAAATTTTTGAGCTCCAGCGGCTCCGGAAGCGGCTGGATGACAATTTCTCGCGCGCCGTTGAGGTGATCAAGGAAACAGTCGATTCCCGAGGGAAGGTCGTGGTCTTGGGCGTCGGCAAATCCGGACACATCGGCGCGAAGATCGCGTCTACTCTCACCAGCACCGGCTCGCCCGCGGTGGTGCTGGATTCATCTAACGCACTTCATGGCGATCTGGGTATGCTCGCCGACGGCGACGTTGTGCTTGCGCTGAGCGCGAGTGGTGAGACGGAAGAAATGCTCCGGATTTTGCCAGCGATTACTCGATTCCAAGTCAGGATCATCGCTATTTGCGGGGATCCAAAATCAACGCTGGCGCAAAACGCGCACGTCTGTCTCGATGTGAATGTCGAACAGGAAGCTTGTCCGCTGAACCTCGCACCGACGTCGAGCACGACAGTGATGCTGGCTCTGGGCGACGCGTTGGCGATGGTGCTCTTGGAGGCGCGTGGCTTTAACAAGGAAGACTTCGCTAAATTTCATCCCAGCGGCATGATCGGCCGCAGCATGTTGATGCGCGTTCATCAAGTCATGCGGCCGCGCGGAGCAATGGCTATTGTCGCGACCGACACACCGATACGCGACGTGCTTAGGGCGATGACGGGTGTGCGCGCTGGCGCTGCCGTTGTGACTGGCGAGGATAACCAACTGCTGGGCATATTCACTCACGGAGATTTCGTGCGGCATTTTCAATCGGATTCCAGGATTGGCGAACGACTCGTGGCAGATCTGATGACGTTGAATCCAGTGACCGTGCACAGAGAGAAACTCGCCGTGGAAGTTCTGAACCTGCTGGAGCGTCATCGCATCGACGATCTCGTCGTGATCGATGACGACAATGTGCCTGTCGGTATGGTCGATTCGCAGGATTTGACGCGGCTGAAATTGCTGTAAACCGCGTTGTCATTCTGAGCGAAGTCGAGGAATCCCGTTGCGTTAGCTTAAGGTCCTCCCGCGGGATCCCGCGACTCCACTTCGCTTCGCTCAGGATGACCAAATCGTGAGGCGGCAGAGTTGCACTCGCACTAGCCGCGTGTAAGCTCCGCGCTCCTCCGCTGTAGCGGTTAACGCTTCAACGTTGTAACTATGTAGCCTCTGTAACGAATCACGTCTTAATCCATGCCCGCCGCCAACGATTTACGCAGAGGAATGGCCATCAAATACCATGGCAATCCCGCCATTGTGCTCGAAGTCCATCATCGCACGCCTGGGAATTTGCGAGCATTCGTGCAGGCTATTATCCGTTACATCAACACGGGTAAAAGCGCGGACGTCCGCTTCGGTTCCACCGACAAAGTCGAGCTGGTCGAGATCGACCGAAAACAGCTCGAATTTTCTTACAAGGATCGGAACGGCTATCATTTCATGGATCCCGAGACGTACGACACGATTACGCTGGCGGAAAATCTGATCGGCGACGCCAAAGATTACCTCGTGGAGAACCTTCCGATGCAGGTCCTTTATGCGGAAGGCAAGGCCGTCGAGGTGGAACTGCCTGCATCTGTAAGTCTGAAGGTCGTTGAATCAGCGGAAGGCGTTCGTGGCGATACTGCCAGTAACGTTACCAAGCCGGCAAAGCTCGAAACCGGCAAGACCATTAACGTGCCGCTTTTCATCAAGGAAGGCGAAACGATCAAGATCGACACCCGCACGGGCGCATACATGGGACGGGCGTAACGCGTTTGGTTCTGGGGGAGCACAGGCTGCCACTTTGTTCATCTCGGCAGCTTGCCGAGATGCTTCGCGTAATCCGCAAACAACTTTGTTTACACGTTTCTGGCAAGCTGCCGGAAACTACAGGCCAGCGGCCTGCGCTCCCCGGAACTGCAAATTTCGCTTTTCCAAAATAACCGCATTCTGCGTAATCTGCGGTCGATTTGGGCACGAAGCGCAGATCCAACAAAAAGAATGGCGGCACGCGCAATTCGCAGCGCGGCCGGAAAGTTGTCCGGAGCGTTGCGCGCACAACATCGAGAAGCTTCATCGCGGCATCCGAGCCGCTGACCGTGCCCACGCGATGGGTGAAATTTGTTTTCGGTATTTTTCTGCTACCAATCTGCGGCGTTCTGACTCAGACATTTTTCACAGCGTTCGCGCGAGCGACCGTGACGCAACGTTTGTGGGCGGGTGAAGAGGTCTGGTTCTTCTCGTTAGGCGCGGTGCTTTGGTTAATAGCTTTTTTCGGTCTGCCGCGCCCAATCGTAATTTACGTGTTCGGGCATGAGCTTACTCACGCACTCTGGGTCTGGTTGATGGGTGGTCGCGTGAGCCGGTTCCGCGTTGGTCTGGACGGCGGACATGTGGTCACCACCAAGGCGAACTTCTGGATCGCGCTCGCGCCGTATTTCTTTCCGATCTACAGCATTCTCACGATCGCCATTTACGGCGGACTTAGTCTTTTCCTAAACATGCAACCCTATGGGCGACTGCTTTACGCCGTGATTGGCGTCACGTGGGCGTTCCATTTCACCTTCACCTGTTGGATGATCCCCAAGAACCAGACCGACCTTACCAATCAGGGAACGTTTTTTTCGCTCGTCATCATCTACCTCATGAATCTGCTGCTGCTTAGCGTCATGCTGATTCTAGCGTCCCGACAAATCACCTTTGAAAGCTTCGGTGCAGATTTGCTGACGAATCTCGGAAGTTTCGTGACGTGGATCATGGAGCTTTTTGCACAGTTGCGAGTAATGATTGGCGTTTGACACAAACACCCTACAAGACACGGCAAACGAATCCCGTAGGGCGTGTTTGCCGGGCGTCTAACGCAAATTGGTAATCACCGCGAACGGCAGCACCGAGAATACATCACGCACGGCTACCTGCCGCTCATCGTGACGAATCGGTTGGCACGTGAAGAGATCGTGCGCGTCTTTCACCGAAAACGTTTCCGGTAACTGAATCGCCGTGTCTTGCCAAGCCTCCCCAATCGGTGGAAATCCGATGCGCGAAGAAAGCCGCGGGGCGATTACCGCGATCCAGTCGTCGTCGAGGCGTCGGATAAAGCTGATGCAGCATTCTGCAAATGTTCCGCTCGCGTGAAGAGGTAAATATTCGCCCCGCGCGACAAGATCCGCGTGTCCGCGACGAAATCGCAGTATTTGGTTTATCAGAAACAGTTTGATCCGGCCATTCGGCCACGTCTGCATCAGTTCTCCCGGGGTCGCGGTCGACAACGATTTCAGCATTTGACGGCGCAGGTCGTAGTCGACCGGACGCCGGTTATCGGGATCTACAAGGCTGTAGTCCCAAATCTCAGTTCCCTGATAGATGTCCGGCACACCGGGCGACGTCAGCTTCAGCAAGGTTTGCGTAAGCGAATTGATCGTCCCGAGCCGACCAATTTCTTTCGCCGCAGGAAGGAAAATCGGCAGGAACTTATTTCTCGGTGATGAATCCAAAATTCTCGCGACGAAATCGTGCATCGCGGCGTCCCACTCTTCATTCGGTTGAATCCAGCTTGTGTTGATCTTTGCTTCCTTGAGCGCCTTTGCCATGTAAGCCTGGATTCGTTCGATATAATCTGCAGTCGGCGCAGGCTCTGGATCGCCATTCGCCTGCATTGGCCACGTGCCCAGAAGAGTTTGGTAAAACAAATATTCTTCGTTCGCATCCGGCGCTTCCAAATCATTCACCATCCGTTTCCAACGGTGATTTGCGGTGCCCCAGCGCTGTAACGAGCGCCGCCAAAGCTCTGGGATTTCGGAGATCGCGACCATTCGCGCACGAACGTCTTCGCTGCGTTTTGTGTCGTGCGTCGACGTCGCGATTAAGGTGGCCGGCCAGTCGCGCTGCTGCTGAAGGTTCCGCTCGTGAAAGACCTCGACGCCAAGTCCAAACTGCTGCGGCTCTCCCCCAACTTCATTTAGGGCTGGTAGGCGGTTGTAAATGTAAAAAAGCGTGTCTTCCAGTCCTTTTGCCATGACTGGCCCGGTTGTCTGCTGAAATTTCAGAACGAACTGCGCATGCGCGGCGCGCCCGTGGGCGTCGAGATCTTGCGGGGAACGAAGCAACAGCACGTCGCGCAAAAATTTAAAGATCGAGTCCTCCATTGCCGGGTTGCGGCGTTTGGCTGCGGCGATGGCGCGCTCGACGATTTGCCGGTCCTCTTCCGATACCGGCTGACCGGGCTCGACGTAAGTTCGGTAAACCGGAAAACACGCAATGGTCTCCCGAACGGCGCGCGAGAGCGCTTCGAGCGTAAAATCGCGATACCATCGGTTTCGCTCGGACAAGCGATCGAGCAAGTTCCCTAGAACATCGACGTCATTTGCGAGGGCAAGCTTCATCACTAGAAGTTTCTTCGCATACAGCAAATGGCCGAAAGGAACGGAGTGGCCGACGAAACGGTGAAACGTTTTTGTGACTGCCGTTTCAGCCGAAGACTCGACGAACAACTGCGTGACGAGGTTGGCGAAATCGTAGCCGGTCGTTCCATGCACTGGCCAGTCTTTGCGCAACGTTTCCGAACCGGTGAGAATTTTTTCCGCCACCATGTAGATGGCGCGGCCATCGCCAGGCAACCCGATCCCCTGCGCTTTCGCGGAGCGCTGCTGAAGCTTTACGAAATATTCGCGCGGTAAATACAGGCCGTCGGGGTGATCGATCCGAAGCCCGGTGACTGCGCCTGTGCTCACTAATTCAAGAAGCAGATGGTGAACGGTGTCGAAGACTTTTGGCAACTCCACGCGAATGGCGGCCAAGTCGTTTACGTCAAAAAAGCGGCGGTAATTGATCTCCTCGGCAGCGACTCGCCAAAAGGCCAGACGATACGACTGTGCGTTCAGCAATTCGTCCAATTTGTCGAAACTGCGCGGGTCGCCCGGATTCCCGTTGATCTGTGCGAGGGCTTTTTCGATTGCGTGTTGTACTTGCGGTGCCTCCGCACAACGTCGCTCCAGCCGCCGTTTAATGATTTCCTTTTCTCGCGCGCGTTCTGCGATTCGCTTCGGGTCGGCCTCAGTGCGCTTCGGCAAATATTCAAGTGCGGTCAAAATGCTTTGTAGTTCTGCGTAAAAATCGTCGTCTTTGTATTCGGCCAGATGTTTTAATGCGACTTCCAGAATGTGCCGATAAGTGCCGGGCGCGATCGGTAGTTCGCGTTCGCCGTATCGCACGCAAAAAGTTCCTTCCTCAAAGCGCACCTGTAATTCGCCACGCTCCAGCACGCACCCATATTGGTCGCCGAGAATTGGTAGCAGAACTTTGTTGCAGAGATCAGTCTTCAGCGGCTGCCACTCGATATCAAAATAGGGGGCGTACCGCGAACTGGGCCCGTTTTCCAGCACGTCCATCCACCACGCGTTACGGTTATCGGCAATGCCGACATGGTTCGGAACAAAATCCAGTACCTGGCCGATGTCGTGCGCCTGCAGTTGCGCGATCCAGGCGTCATAATCCGCTCGCGAACCGATCGCCGTGTTCAGCTTGTTGTGATCGGTGATGTCGTAGCCGTGCAGGCTCTCGGGGCTGGCCTGAAAATAGGGTGACGCATATATATCGCTGACTCCCAGAGCGTCCAGATATGCCACGATCTGGCGCGCCTGCGCAAACGTGAACCACCGATTGAATTGCAATCGGTACGTGCAGGTCGGAATGCGCGGGCGTTTGCTCACCACCCGCGCAATTTCCAGTCATTCCGAGCGAAGTCGAGGAATCCCGGTGCGAAACCTAAAGCTAGTTCCGCGGGGTCCCGCGACTTCGCTGCGCTTCGCTCGGGATGACGCGTCATCACATCCGCTCAGGCACTTTGATGCCGAGAAGATCCAGCCCGCGCTGCAAGACTCGCGCGGTGAGATCAGACAACATCAGACGCGAGCTGCGGGCTGGTTCCTCTGATTTCAACACGGGGCAAGCTTCGTAAAAAGCATGGAAGCTGTTTGCTAGCTCGAACAGATAATTTGCAAGGATGTTCGGGCGAAAACCGTTTAGCACTTGCGGAACGATCTCCGCGAACTGACAAAGTCGTTTCGCAAGATTGATCTCCGTAGGCTCAGTCAACGTGAATGCTGTAGCCACTGGCCTGTGGCCGGCCTCTTCATATTGTGCGGCTCCAACGCCCCACAGGGGCGTGGCCACAGCAATCGCGCCTGCTTTACGAAAGATCGAGCGAATTCGCACATATGCATTCTGCAAATACGGCGCAGTGTTCCCGTGCAGCGAAAGCATCTTATACCACGAAAAAATATAATCTGTCGTCCGATACTGCGAGAGATCAGCGTATTTCACGGCACCGATACCGATCTTCTCTGCGATGTCGTTCTTCTCATCCTCGCTCAAGTCCGGATTTTTTTCGTCGATGATTTTTCGGGCGCGCCTGCACGCTTCCTCGAGAAGCTCACGCAAAGGAACATTCTCACCCGAACGCGTCTTCATTAGTTTGCGATCTTCGCCGAGCACACTTCCAAATGTGACGTGACGCACATCAACCGTGTAACCCTCGCGCTGCGCGACCGCGAAAATCTGTTTGAAATGCAATGTCTGCGGCGCGCCAACGACGTACCAGATCGTATCGGCTTTCAACTCGTTGACGCGATAATCGATCGTGGCGAGATCGGTCGTAGCGTAATTGAATCCGCCGTCGCGTTTGCGAATAATCAGGGGCTTGTCCGCCAAGTCGGGATCATCCCGGAAGAACACGACCACGGCGCCTTCGCTGATCTCCGCTATCCCGGCCTTGAGCAGGCGATCCACCACGTTAGGCAGCTGATCATTGTAAAAACTTTCGCCGCATTGCAGGTCGTAACGGATGTCGAGTAATTTGTAAACGCGCTCGAAATCCTGCATCGAAAACGCGACGCATTCGTTCCAAATATCTGTGTTTTCCTTGTCGCCGGCCTGCAATTTCACAAGTTCCTGGCGGCACGCTTCGCGAACTTCCGTGTCCCTGCTCGCTCGCTCGTTTGTTTCCTTGTAAACGCGTACGATCTCGGCCAGCGGGTTGCGCTGCAGTGCCTGTCGATCCAGAAGATTTTTCCACCCCCAAATAACCATTCCGAACTGTGTTCCCCAGTCGCCGACGTGATTATCTCGAATGACTTCGTGCCCAAGAAATTTGGCGACGCGCGCCAGTGCGTCGCCTAGCACCGTGCTACGGATGTGACCAACATGCATTGGCTTCGCCACATTGGGGGATCCAAAATCAATGACGATGCGTCGTGGTGATTCTGTTTCAGCGACGCCGAGACGGTCATCTTGCAACACCTCGAGCGTCTGTTTTTCGACGGCGGCCTGACGCAATGTGAAGTTGATAAAGCCGGTGCCAGCGACAGCTGGCCGTCCGCAGAATTCATCCACATCCAGATGAGCCACGATTTTCTCTGCCAGCGCACGCGGATTTTCGCCGCGCTGTTTCCCAAACACTAGAGCAACGTTGCTCTGGTAATCGCCAAACCGCGGATCGGTCGCCTGCGTCAATTCGCCGACTTCAGGCAAGCCGGCGCGCGCCAAAGCGTCGGAAAGCTTTTTTGCGAGAAGTGATTGGAAGGTGTCCATCGGTACTGCCGGAACTGTAGCGGCCCTGTCTGAGCGCCGCATCGACAGTTGCCCGGCGGTCAAAGACCGCCGCTAAAGCTACGAACGTTCGCGAAAGATCGCCAAAATTTCGTCAGCGGATTTCGCACTGGCAAGACTCTCACGCACAGAACGGTCATTCAGAAATTTTGCGATGGAAGCCAGCGTGCGCAGGTGGGTTTGGAATTGATTTTTCGGTACGATAAAGAGAACGACAAATTTTACCGGTGCGTTATCCAGCGCGTCGAACTCGATTCCTCTCCTCGACGTTCCGAACGCTGCCACCACTTCATCGAGCCGATCGGATGAACAATGCGGTATGGCAATTCCGAATCCGATTCCGGTGCTCATGGTTTCCTCGCGTTGCCTCAGCGCTGCCAGAATGGAGTCGCGATCCGCTGGTTTAATTTTGCCGAGGCTAACAAGCAGATCGATCAGTTCAACAATAGCCGACCAACGCTCCGTTGCTTTCATCTCGGGAATGATTTGCTCGGCAGAAAGTAAATTGGCGAGGGACATGCAGATGCTCCGTGCGGGAGGCCAAGCTTAGCGGCAGGGCATGCCTTGACAAGCGCGTTTTCCGAGAGCGTGGGCCCTAGTTTTATTCCCGAATCTTGTAATTCAAACGCCGCGAGAGCAGCCAGCGTACACCGAACATGTCGATCGTGGCGCGCACCGCGCGATTGCCCAGACCGTATTTAGTCTGACCAAAACGGCGGGGCCGATGATTCACCGGGATTTCCACCAGCCGGTATCCTGCGTCTTTGACCAACGCAGGAATGAAGCGATGCATTCCCTTGAAAGGAAACAGCGCGCTGACGCACTCGCGTCGCATCGCCTTGAGCGTGCAACCAGTGTCGCGCACGCCGTCTTTCGTGTACCGGCTGCGAACGGCGTTCGCAATCTGCGCTGGGCGCGATAACCGCAAACGAGATCAGCGCCGTATGAAATTTCACCGACCAATTTTGGAATGTCGGCGGGATCGTTTTGCAAATCGCCGTCGATCAGAACGAGGATTGCCCCGCGCGCGGCCTGCAGCCCGGCATAAATCGCGGCGCTTTGTCCGGCATTTCTTTCGAAACGGATCATTCGCAGATTCGGCGCGGCTTCAATGCGCTGCGCGGTGCGATCGGCTGATCCGTCATCGACAAAAATAAGTTCGTGATCAATGCCCCTGAGCGCCGCTCTGAGCTCAGCTTGCAGGATCGGAATATTCTCTTCCTCGTTGTACACAGGAACGATGACCGAAACTACGGGAGAATCTGTCGTATGCGTCATAACACTGCCGAGTTCTCTTGGACTCAAATCGCTCTGAATTTAAGCTTTTCCTTGAACGCTGTAGCCGCGTCTCTATGAGATGCGTGGCGTTTGATTTGTAGAAGAATTAGGCCTGCGCTTCGCACAGCGAAGAGTCTATAGGATGCGTCTAAGCTACTTCTCATAACGGCAGTGTGCGATAACTTCGACAGAGGAACATCTGCCAAATCCGTATCACCTTTCCGTAACGCGACACTTCGATTGTTCCCACCAACTCGGTGGATTGAAATGCCGCCTGGATGTTGTGAGGCACACGTCCCTTTTCTCCGGCCCTGATAAAAAGGGCATCCCGTCCAACGAACAAATTGACGCCGTTCTCCTCGGTGTAAACTTCGCCCTCGGGCCGTTGCATGCCAGGCTTTAGCTCCACGAACTGATCGTAGCGCGGCCAAAACGAGAATTGATTCACCATGTCCTGCGATTCGGGAATGTAAGCGGGCGGATGCCCTGGCCCTTCCACTCGTTTGTCGCGCAGATAAAATGAAATTTCCGACGCGCGATCGCGAGCGTCAGCAATCAGAAAGAGTTTCTCGCCCAATTGCGCTTCAAGGTCGTTGCGCATTTTTTCCAGCGCCTCCGTCGCGCTTTTCCACCCGCGCATCCGATCACTCGGATCGCTACGCGGAAATTGGTAACCGGCCACCCGCAGCGAATCTGTGTCCAATGCGACTACGCTCATGATCAATCCCACCAGGACGCCGACACTGGCGCATATGCGTACAAGAACGCTCGTATGAATCCGTTCCCACCAGAAATACGTCGCAACCAATCCGAAACCAAAAAACGCGAGTCCGTCCCAGTTCGGCGCGGCGCTCTTGTTAACCGACAGAAGCAAGTAAAAAATAAACACCGGCAAACCAAACCACATTAAAAACAGGATTTTGAATTGCTGATTAAGCCGGCGCCAGCTTGCGATCACGCCCCAAGCCATTGCCAGAAACAGCAGCGGCGAATAGACGATGAAGTGTTGACCGAGAAATGAGAGCACCTCGGCCGGATGAAAGTTAAAGCCGCGGTCAAGATTTCCGCGCGAACGCAAATGCGCCAACGTGATCCAGCCGTGCTGCGCGTTCCACACAATCGGCGGAATCGTGCAAAGAATGAACATCCCGATCAGCAAATACACGCCGGGGCGTTTGAATTCCCGTCGTAACCGCGGCACGAGCGCCAGCACGAGTAACACCGAAATCAATTCGAACGCATTTGTATATTTACAAAGAAACCCCAGCCCGATTAGCAGACCCGTAACCGTCCAGTACCACGAAAACCCAGGGCTTTTTTCCACCGCGAGCCAGAAGGTAAACATCGCCGCTATCCAGAAAAAAATCGACAGCGCATCAATCGTCATCACGACCGCGCCAATGTTGAAAATCGGCGTGGCATTCAGAGCAATGACCGCCCACAGACCAGCGGTTGCGCCAAACAATCGGCTCGCGAAGTAGAACAGGAGCAGACTTGTGCCGGCTGCGAGCACAGGACTGAAGAAGCGAACACCAAACTCGTTCGCGCCAAAAACCGCGGTGCTCGCGCGTATGGCGAAAGCGATACCAGGTCCCTTGCTGAAATAGGCGGGTGCCAGTCGCTCCGACCACATCCAATAATGAGCTTCGTCAAAAGAGAGATTTGTCGCTGCCAAAAGCGAAAGGCGAATCGCCGTCAGCGCGGCGACGAAAAGCCACACTGCGCGCGTGGTGCTCATGTAGAGTAGCGCGAGCCTCTGGCTTGCGGGTTTAAAGAGGACAAGCTTGGAGCATGCCCTACGATCAAACTCGGATGGCGCGCAAATACATCTGGCATCCATTTCCGCGCTGCGATTCTCCAGATCAACTCAAAGAAGCTGAGCAGAAGTAATGCTTCACCGATTCCGAGAAAAACTGTCGCCACCACGTCGCTGGGCCAATGCGCGCCCAGGTAAATTCGCGAATATCCAACCGCCAGAGCAACGAACCAGTACAGCCAGCCCCGACGCCGATAAAACAAAGTGAAATATGTCGCGGCAATCGTGTTGTTTACCGTGTGTCCAGACGGAAACGATGGTCCGGAGCGGGTCCGATCGGATGAATCAGAAAAGCGAATGACCGGTTTTTTACAGAGGGTAAGAAACTTTGGCCGGGCCTTTTGTAGTTGCACCATCCGAAGACTTTGGACGTGTTTCGGTCGGTGACGGGCCACGTTGGACTTTAATGCACTCGTGACCAGTCCCGCGATCGCCAGAGAGATGACCAGACAGATGACCAATGCGCGCGCTTTGAACCCGCCAAAAACCAGCGCGCCAATTCCAATTACGATCAGAAACGGCATCCAAATTTGGGGATCACTCAAACCCGCCATGAACAAGTCGAGAGCCGGACTCGTCCATTGTTGGTTAATGGCGTGAAAAAGGGACTGGTCCATGCGAATAGGGAGCAATCGGATTTAAGTTTTACTCGCTAGGCTGCTAATAGACAAACGCGAGCGAACGGCGAAGCACGAATGGGCTTCCAATATTAAATCGTTAAATCGTGAACCGTTAAATCCTTGAATCGCAAATCCGACGTAACGATGTAACCATCTAACGAATCACGTCCATGCGTACGACGTCAATCATCTTTCTTATGCTCGCCTTGCTGTGCATGTCGGCCGAGCCTCCGCCGTCCGCGAAAGAGATTCTCGATTCAGTTCGTATGCTTGAATCGCGCCAGCAGATCGACCTGCAAGGGCAGCTTCGTCAAGAGGAAATGATGATTCCGTTTCGCCTGATGCAGAATGGGCCATTGATCCGATATACATTCACAAACCCGGATGAAACTCTTGAGTTGCGGCTCGGCGAAAACAGCGCACGCCTCGAACTGGTGAGTGACGCCGGAACGGAAAAAGTGGGGGCGTCGAAGCTCCAGGAAAAAATTCGCGGCAAAATCGTGACGTACGGGGATCTTGCCTTCAAATTTCTGTACTGGCCCAGTGCGCGCGTATTAAGCGAGGAAAATGTCCGTACCCGGAAATGTTGGAAACTGCAGCTACGCGCGCCTTCGCGTGAGTCGCCGTATTCGAACGTGTTGCTCTGGGTGGACAAGGCGAGCGGCGCATTGATGCGCATGGAGGGATACGACT
>QHQV01000446.1 GCA_003219945.1 Verrucomicrobiota bacterium
TTTTACAAAGGGCATCCTGACGGGATGAGATGCGCATCCACCAAAAGCAAACAATCCAGCAGAGCATTCCGACGCAGCTCAGCACTAATGCTCTTGCGTCGAGATTTTACACGACGATGATTGCTGTCGCGCTTGAGCGACGGTCAAATTTCTGCTTCAAGGCACTGCCGCTCAGAGACGCCCTGTGAGGGCGAGGATTATAACAATTAGCAGGATTAACCCGAGTCCTCCACTGGGCCAGTATCCCCACCCGGAACTATACGGCCATGCTGGCAGCGCTCCGATCAAGAACAAAATCAGAAGGATCAATAGAATGGTTCCCATGACTTCTCCTTTTTCAACTACGTTCGTCAGCGCGAGGCGCTTTGGACGCTTGACTGTGATCAACTAACAGGGTTTGCCTGATGAGACCACCCTCCGCCGGCCCGACAGTGTTATCACCGCCCGTGTCACTACGCCCTCCAACACTAACGACGTTGGCGAGTTTGTTTCCTTCACTCGTCGCCCGCTGTGCCGGAGAGATTCGACATTTTTCCGGCGAACTCATCTGACGCGAATCCCCTCTTAACGGTTACGCCATATATTCGTCCGTGGCCGGAGTGACAACCTCAGGCCCTTCCTCGTTGACCAAAATGTTATTCTCGTAGTTTGCGCCGCCCAAACCGGGTGCCTCAATTCGACGCTCAAGCGCGAAGTACATACCAGGGCGGATTTCCAATGTAGAATCGCGTGTAATCCACGGCGGTCCCCAATCAAGACCCAGGGCGTGGCCCCAAGCGCCACTCATCGTGTGGCGAGGCTGACCGCGCCGCCGAGCGTACGCCGATTCGGCAAAAACCTCCTCACACCGGTCAGCGACCCATCCGAGGCGCTGTCCTGGTCGCAGGAGCTCAGTTCCGGCATTCACGCTGTCGCGTACCGCTGCCAGTAACTGTTGCTGTTCCTGAGTTGGCCTTGTGCCAACTACGCGAGACCGACCGAAGTCGAACAGATAACCGTAGACCGACCCATAAATGTCTAAACGGACCATGTCACCTGCCTCTATTTTACGACGACTGTACGCGGCCGGCTGAGATGGACTAAAGGTGTGCGCCCACGGGCCTGACGATAGACCCATGCCGTAGAACGCACCGCCGGAGGCGACGACCAGTCTAACCGCTGCGGCTGCCACTTCGGCTTCGAGGGCGCCAGGAACTGCCGCAGCCATCGCTGCATCTACAGCGGCCGCGCCGAGAGCACCAGCTTCCCGAATAAGTCGAATTTCTGACTCAGTTTTGATTGAGCGAAGGCTTGCACCGATGTCATCGGCTTCGATAATCCTGTGCGCCGCCAAGCGGCTCAATAGTGCCTCGCCCCACCGCCACGTAAGTGATTCACCGCCTAGCAAGCCGATGTCTCCTCTCCTAGGAAAGGTTTCTTCAACCGCGCAGGCGAGACCGTCAACCACGTCCTCGGTAAACACGATATTATCGGCAATCGGTTCGGGAGCCTGTCGCCGCATAACGTCGAGAATCAAAGTAGATGGGCCATCCACCGGAAGCGCGAGTGCGCAATGCCCGCGGGCTCGCCATACTTCGGAAACGTCAGGGATGAACGGATAGTGTGTATAGAAGCCTGTAAGATAGTAAACTTCGGCATAATGATCCTGAGTAGAACCGCCTCGCGACCACACGATGATGCCGCAAAGTCCGTGGTCCCGCGCCGCATGCCGAGCGGTCGTTTGCCGGTTTTGGTACTCATCAGGTTCAATCATAGCGTCAGTCTTTAGAGCAGTTGAGCCCGAAGAGTAATACTAACATTATCGGTTGCCCTATTATCAAAATTCACGAGAACTGCAAAAGATGGAGTTCGATTTCATCTACAGCAGGGATTCCTGCCTTTTTCGGGTTTGCCCGTGTGCTGATTCTGTCTTTTGAGTTTTTGGTGTCGCGACGCCCAGCGCGCGACGGCGAAGGAAAAATTCGCGGCGGCCTAACAAGTCGATTTTGCTACCGGTTTTTGCTACCAAAGCGACCAAATTGAGCATATTTCGGCAGAATTGAGTCGGAGCGATTCTGCCACGTCGCCGCCGTAAGCCCTTCAATTCGGCGACTTTGTCGAGTTGAGTCGGATTGAGTCCAAATGATCAAAATTGCCTTTCCTCAATTAAGAGTCACTTGCTCTGCCAATTGAGCTAACGGTGCAAATACTTCTTACGAGGTAATGAAGAACCGGAAATTACCTATGCCCGTTCGATGCACAACGCGAAAATTCCGAGACAATTCGCGGCCGCGCCCATCGCACACTTGCCATTTTCTCCGAATGTATCCGATACTTCCGGCATGTTAACGGTTTTGAACTTGGCGATCGGAATCACGTTCATCTACCTTCTATTTAGTTTCGTTGTCTCGGCGTTAAATGAGTTTTGGCTTACGTATCTAGACAAGCGAGCGGACTTTTTAAAGCAAGGTCTGGAACAGCTTTTGCAAGACCCTGAAAAGGTAAGGCAAGTGCTGGAACATGGTTTGGTAGATGCCTTATCCCGCTCAACCAATGGCACTCCGTCGTATATTGGTGTAGAGCCATTCACGGCTGCTGTACTGGACGTGATCAAGTCCGCTGACCCTAATACCGTCCGCAAGATTTCCGATTTTCAGACAAGTATCGCTGCTCTACCGAACAGCAAACTCAAGCAGAGCCTGACCGCGATCTTGGATTCCGCCGAAAACGACCTCGCCAGCTTCAAGAAAGGCATCGGCGATTGGTATGAGCGTAGCATGGACCGGGTAACCGGCTGGTATAAGCGATACGCCCAGAAGTGGCTGCTTGGTCTTGCACTCGGGCTGGCAGTTCTTTGTAATGTGGACACAATCCATATTATCCGAGTCCTCTCCAGTAACCCGCAGCTTTTGGCGGACACGGTTAACCAGGCGGTAAATACTGTTAAAGCCGCCACGCCACAAGCGAGTGCCAGCTCCAGTACGGCACCGGCAATGGAACCTGCTCCCAATATTACGGAAGACGCAACGGAAGCCGTTAGTCGACTGGTGAACACAGCGAACGTCGCAATGAACAACCTTACCAATGTGGGTGTGCCAATCGGATGGAGCGAATCGCAATGGCAATATCTTCGTGATCCAGGGCACCTGTTTAGTGCGGTTCTCGGCTGGTTCTTAACAGGATTGGCAGCATCGCTCGGCGCACCATTCTGGTTTGATACACTGCAGCGTTTTATCAACGTTCGCAGCAACGGACGTTCGCCCGATGAAAAGGACATAGGAACGAAGGAAACATCGTGAATACCTGATTAACGGCGCACATTAATATTGACTAACAAGCAGATCTACAAGCACCAAAGTGAGCAGAGGGACGCGGCCGGACAGACTAACGACATCTGATAGCTTCGACGTCCATGCCGTGTATGCATAGCTCGCCAGATTTGGTGAACATTGGGCTCGCTTCCAAGACGAACTGCACTTTTAGGTTATACGCGAAGATGGCTAAAAGAACAGCAGCGAAGTTTCAGGAAGCTGGCGTTTTTTGTTTAGCAACTGAGATATAACAGCCACCCGAAAGGAACTCATGGCATCATTTACAGCTCCGAAAGCTTCGGCTGGGCTATGTGAGAACGTGCCTTTCGACAGTGCTTCCGATACAGCAATAGATAACAAGGCAGCGTTTGACGCTTTCGATCAGACGCCACAGGGCAAAAACGATCCCAGTCAATGCAAGGCCCTGCTTGCATTTCCTGATGGAACAATTTTCTGGAGTTCGAAGATGGCGATCGACGCAGATGGTCCGGCTGCTGGAGCCGGACGACTCAGCGGATCGCAATTGGATCCAGACACGGGTCAGAATGACACGACGCTTCACTTTCCCGACACAAATGAGGGTTTACCGAGTGAGGCGGTTCCTTACGTCGTTTTGCCCGGTGCGACGTTCAGAAGTAATACCGGATTGACCATTGGCGACGTGGCGCTGGTCATCTTCAAAGACAAAATCGCTGCAGCGGTCTGTGGCGATATTGGCCCGTCGAAGAAGATTGGCGAGGGCTCCATTCGTTTGCATGAGGGCTTGCATCCGCCTGCGCCGGATCCGTGTTCGTTGCGTCAGCCTGACGGGAGTTGTAAGCGTATCCTTAACGCCAGCATTGAAGAGGACGTTCTATT
>QHQV01000447.1 GCA_003219945.1 Verrucomicrobiota bacterium
GGTTGCGGCTTGCTTCAACTGGAATCGCGCGAAGTACCGGCGGGGCGTGCTCGGCACGGCTGCTTTGTTCTACCTCTTGCCCGAAATCTCGAGGGTGCGCGATTCTTGTGTGCAAATCTAAAAGCGCACGCGGATGGATCTTGTTAGATCGCCCCAGACCCTCTAAACATCTGCCTCAGTATGGCTCGCGTAACACGCTCCGCGCTTTCGACAAGGTAATTCGATCGTATTTTCGACATGCTCTTTAATTCGCTCACTTTCGTCGTTTTCTTTGTAGTCGTACTCACTGCTTACTGGAGCATTAAATCCTGGCAGGCACGCAAGAATCTTCTCGTCGTAGCCAGCTACATTTTTTACGGCGCCTGGAACCCGCCATTCGCTGCGCTCTTGTTCGGGACCACCGCGATGGATTTCTGGCTTGGCCGTCGAATGAGCAAGGCCAGAGATCAACATGCAAGACGTCGCTGGCTGGTTGCGAGCGTTTGCATGATTTTAGAGGCGTTTGTGTCAAACGCCTGGTCAATCAAATAAATGACGGCCTAATCGGCTGTCGCGACAGCAAAACCTTCAAGTTATTGACTGTCGGCGAGCGTTTGTATTGAAAGCTTTTTTAGTTCAAACCGCGCGTTAACTTCTCGAATTTTCGGAGCTTGTTCCTTAAGACGTGCCTCAAATTCTTGCCGTTGCTCGGCAATGCTCTCTGGAATTCGTTCTTTGCTGCTGGACCAACACGAGCTGCGGAGCAGCAATGTGGTCGAGCTGTAAGTCGGTGTGATCCGTGGGCCAGAAATTTTTGAGTTTCTCAAAGTTCGCTCCAAAAAATCTGGAATCTGAAAGTTTTTGTAACTTTGGCTCGAAAATCTCGAAGAGTAATGGAGAGGCAGCCTAGGACTGCTTCCTTTCGATCGTGGATAGATGGTGTGAAGCGGACAAGGGGCCGCGGTGAGAGGCCGCGGCCCCGACACCGCTATGCCAAAGCCTATCTGGAATCAGCACTGAAGTTTTGGCAGTTGCTGCCAGCGTAAGTCTCATTGTGCAAAGAAGTTTCGGCAACCTGCCGGAAAGGGCGGCTTCGCGAGGGCGTATCCCTTCTGTCGCAGGCCGGCAGCGTGAGGTCCCCAGAAAGGCTCGCCAGGGCGAGGGCACCGTCGCCAGCACACGAGCCGCGTGCGCTCCGCGGAAAGACTACGACCAGGTAATCAGGCGCAGTTCGTGTGCCTGCATCAGGCATGGGTGGGTGGGCACGACGCGAACACTAAAGCCATAGGTGCCGCTTTCAGTTGCCGGAACGCTGCCTTGGTAAATGTAATTGCCGTTGCCGTCAGCTTGGCTGCTTTGATTCAGCACCGTCGCGGTGGGATTACGAAGGTCGCCGTTGTCCACTTCGCCGTGATAGGCTTCCACCCGAACATGTTGCGGATCGAGAGCGCCCAGATGCACACGCGCGCTGATCTGCAAGAATTCGCCGACCGAAATGCTTTGCCGATCCTTATTGATTACCTGCACGTCAGACACCTGAACTTGGGGCCAGTCCGTGCGCGTCTGCGTTTTCCATTGGCTCAGGTGCTTCGCTGCGCCGCAGCCGTCACGAGAAAAATTTTCGTACGCCTGGGCGGCGGGAATATAAAGTTGCTCCGTGTATTCCTTCACCATCCGCTGCGTGTTGAACAAAGGCGTGACGCTGCGAATTGATTCGCGCATCAATTGCAGCCAAGCGAGGGGAAGTTTGCCGTCGGGTTTCGCGTAATAAAGCGGAACGATCTGGTTCTCGAGCAACTGATAGAGGCTACTCGCGTCCACTTCGTTTTGAAATTCGGTCGTGCCATCATCGATCTCGGCGCCAATCGCCCAACCGTTGCTGCCGTTGAAGCCTTCGCGCCACCAGCCATCGAGCACGCTGAGATTAATCCCGCCGTTCGGCGCCGCTTTCATTCCGCTGGTGCCGCTTGCTTCCAACGGACGCAGCGGATGGTTCAGCCAAAGATCGACTCCCTGCATGAGGCGACGCGCGATGTAGCTGTCGTAGTCCTCCACAAAAACGATGCGAGTTTCCAGACCTGGTTCGCGGCTGAATTTATAAACTTCCTGAATCAGCGCTTTACCTGCTTCATCGCGAGGATGCGCTTTGCCTGCAAAGATGAATTGTACCGGGCGCGTCGCATCGTTCACCAAGCGTTTCAATCGTTCCTTGTCGCTAACGGATCAAGAATGCGATTGACTCTGCGAATTGACTCCGGCGATTCGCCCAGCCGTTCTCGGCGCTGTCGTTCGCGGTCACGCACAAAATCAATGAGGCGGCGTTTGAGTTGTTGATGCGTCTCCCACAATTGGGCGTCGGGAATGTCGATTACGCCGCGCCAAAAATCAGCTTCAGTCAGGTGCTCCTCCCAATCGCCGAGATGCTTGCGATAAACTGCCGCAAATTCAGGCGCCATCCACGTTTTCGTATGCACGCCATTCGTGATACTGGTGATGGGCACCTCATGCATCGGAACGCCCGACCACACATCTTTCCAGAGCGAACGGCTCACTTCACCGTGCAATTTACTGACGCCATTGGCGTGGCGGCTGAGGCGCAGTGCAAGGATGGTCATACTGAACGGCTCGTCGGGATTGAGGCGTGTGTGCCCAAATGAGAACAGTTCGTCGAATGGTATGTTGAGTTCCTCTGCGAATTTCCCGAAATATTTTTGCATCATCTCCCGCGAGAAGGAGTCGTTGCCGGCCGGAACCGGAGTATGCGTGCTAAAAACATTGGCCGCTGCCACAACTTGCAGCGCCGAATAAAAATCGAGCTTCTTCTCGACTACGTTCAGACGGATCCGCTCCAGCGCGAGGAACGCCGAGTGTCCTTCGTTCATGTGAAACACGTCCGGCTGGATTCCGAGCGCGGTGAGAGCTTTCACCCCGCCGATCCCGAGCATGATTTCCTGGCGCATGCGCATCTCGAGGTCGCCGCCATAAAGTTCTGCGGTGATGCGTCGGTCCTCGACGCTGTTCTCAGGAATGTCGGTGTCGAGGAGATAGACGTTCACGCGCCCGACGCGCAATTCCCAAACTCTAGCGAAAACTTGCCGGTCCAAAATCGGAACCGAAATGAGAAGCTTCATTTCGCCCCGGCGAGCTTCGCGGATCGGCAGATGATAAAAATTTTGGTTCAGATTAATCGCCGCCTGAACTCCGTCCTTATCGATCTGTTGCCTGAAATAGCCGTGGCGATAGAGGAGACCAATCGCAACAAAGTTCAGGTCAAGATCGCTCGCTGATTTGCAGTGGTCGCCAGCCAGAATGCCGAGACCGCCAGAGTAATTTGGAATTGATTCGTGAAAACCGAACTCGGCAGAAAAGTAGGCGATCGGATTCTTGATCGCGGCACCGGGTCCCGTCTTCCCGTACGTCTCCCGGCGTCCGAGATATTTCTCGAAGTCCTGGAAAACCTGTTTGAGCTCCCGCAAAAAATTCTTGTCCTGTGCAAGCTCTTCAAGGCGGGATTGCCGCGAAAGCTGCAGCATGCGCACCGGATTATGATTCGTCTGGTCCCAAAGATCGGGGTCGAGCTCCCGGAATAATCGGCGGGCGGTCGGTTCCCATGTCCACCAGAGATTGAAACTTAGCTCCCGTAGCGCCTCGAGTGTCGCCGGTAGGATCGGCGTCACGTTGTAAGTTTGAAAAGTCGGCATGTGTTTCTAGCAAGTTCTGTAGCCGGAGGCGATGACGCTGGCTGCGAGGAAGCAGATTCGATGAATTACCATTCGAATATCCCGGCGAACAGAGCCGCAGTTAATCAAGAAAAGCTCATCCGGCAAGTGGCAGGTCATCCCCGGCACGATTTTGGAGTAGGGACAACTAGTAACTTCTGCCTGGGTCAACGCCCCCGGCTACAGGTCGCGGCGCAAGGATTAGTCCAAGGAAAAATCCCGCGACTAATCCGCACATGTGCGCGGCCATGCTGACCTGGGGCGTGGAAAGATCGAATGCGATCTGAATCACGACGATCAGACCGATGTTTGCGAGCCGCTGTTTCGCGAATGGCGTATGATGATGTCGCAGTAAAAATCCAGCCCATGCGCCGACAACGCCCATAATGCAGCCTGAAGCGCCTATGACTTCAGCGACCCGAACGAGGCCGAGCTCGTTTAAAGCAACCACCCCTGCGCTGGAGGCGAGCCCGGAAATTAGATAGCACGCGAAAAATCGCATCGTGCCGATGGAGCGCTCGAGCGGCGGACCGAGAAAGTAAAGAGCGAAAAGGTTGAACGCGAGGTGCAAAAAACCGCCATGTAGAAAAAGCGCAGTGAACAGACGCCAGTATTCACCTTCCGAAACAACCGCGTGCGGTTCGAGCGCTCCAATCCGATGCAGAACTCTTGGATCGTTCCAGTCTCCAACAGAAATCTCGAACAGGAAAACAAGCACGTTGGCCAGAATTAACACGAGCACGGCCGGTGCGCTTCGAAGCTGACTGCGCCGACTGCCATAGTCGATATCGCGATTGTCGGGAACGGAACTGAATGCACGCGGATGTGCAGCGTTAGATTTCAAACGGCGAAATAACCGGACTTGCTCGCGCAGTTCGGCGGTGGGGTGCAAAATCTGTAGAGCCGCACCAAGTTTCCCGGCCGATTTGTACTGTCCATGCGCGGCCAGTTCTGTTATTTTTCGCAATGCAATCGCCGGCAGAAACAGCAGAAGGAACCATGCCGTGCCGCCGATATACCCGCTGGCCTTAGGCCAGAGAAGCCACGCGCAGCCGGTGACCGCCAGCACAACAAGCGCGGCGAGGCGCCAGCCGTGATAGGGCGCGCTGGGGCGCCACGCGCGAGCCAAAACGAGCAGCGGTGAAACGATCGCGAGGAAAAGAAAGATGTGATTGAGATTCAAACGGGAACTAAAAATTAAGCGATTAAATTGTTACGACGAATTGACGCTTCAACCTTGTGACGTTTTAACTTTGTATCTCTTTAACCTTTGTAACATTCGATTATGACACTCACTGTCACTGACTATCTCGATGTGATATCAAGTTGGTGTTTCTGGTCCGAGCCGACATGGGCAGAATTGAAAAGGCGCTATGACGGGCGGATTCAATTTCAGTGGAAAATTGCGCTGATGGATCCCACTGGTCTGCCAACTTCACGCGAGCAGGAGCAATGGTTCTATCGACGCAGCGGAATGATGATGCGTTCGCCATTCATGCTCAACACCGACTGGTACGATGCAAGTCTTCCAGAGTGGCTCGCGCCAAATTGCGTCGCCGAAGCGGCAAAGGATTTTGGTTTAACTGACGATCGTGTCCGGCTGGCACTTGCTCGCGCCGCGCTGCGCGAAGGAAAAAATATCGCTGACTGGCATATCGTGGCTGAAACCGGCGCAGAAGCTGCCGGCATCAAGGTCGACAAATTGCTCGACCGCGCGAAATCACCTGCTATCGAAAAGCGTATTCGGGCATCGACTGCCGAATTTCGTGCATTACAGATCACGCAACGACCCGCGTTCGTGATTGATAGTGAGATCGGGGATCGCGCCATTTTTTCTGGAGTGGTAAAACTCGAGCCATTGGCAGCCACTTTGGATTCCATGCTAGACGATGCGGCTGCGTATGCCGCGCACAAGGCGCACTTTGGCGACCCGCCAGCAAAATGATTTACGGGAGATCGAAACCTAATCGTCACCAGATTGATCTTGCCAGCGCGAAATTGTTGCCTACAACTTCTCTTCGGCTTGCGAACTTTAATGCGAGCACTTCGTTGCGGTGAATCGCAGCCGTGGCGAAGAAAGGGTGCTGTGGCGTTTGTGAATGCTGACGCCTGAAATTGCGATAAATATAACACGGCGGCGCGGTGCACTCCCGTTCGCCGTTGAGGAGATTGATCTAATCTGCAACCACAAATTCGTGTAAACGGTCGGATTCGCGCTCGCGAAGTCCGGGTCATTATGGGGTCAACCAGCGAGCAGCTCGGCGTCATGCGATTAAGTGACGCCTTGCGTAAAGCTCAGACTCTCGGCCTAGATTTGGTCGAAGTCGCCCCCACGGCGAATCCGCCTGTGTGCAAGATTGTCGATTTCGGAAAGTTCCG
>QHQV01000249.1 GCA_003219945.1 Verrucomicrobiota bacterium
CGCTTTCATTAATCAATGGCAGCACCGCGATAGACTTTTCCGGAATAGCTGTCGTGACCTCGCTGAGTCGAGGCGTTGCATGTCCAGCAGTGTAACGGCCGACAAAGAACAAACCGACCGAGAGCGCTGCACCGATTAGGACAACATAAATCCAAGCGCCGCCGTGGGACCGTAGTCCCGCTGCATCGGCAGTTTCTGTGCGTTTGATCCCCTCGGATGTCACTTCAAACGCCCATGCGATGATGAGCGCTATCGGAAAACCGATGACGAGGAGGAGAATTATCAGCCGCACCACCCAATTCGGGATCTCGAAAAACGGAAAAATCTGACTGGCAACCTGCATCAGCAGCCAGGCGACAATCGCGTACGCGACTCCAACCTTGTACACGTTGCGCCGCTTCAGCTCACCGAAGAATATCTTCGGATTCATCGCCCAAATTTACTTGGTCTCATCTTTCGGCGCGAGTGAGTTAACGATCTTCTGGAACCGCCGATCGCCGCGAAGCGGATTCCACATGGGATGCAGCTTGAGTCGGGCGTAGTTAGTGTAACCCGGCATTGTTACCAGCTTTTCTAAGACTTCGATAGCGCGATCAGCTTCATTGGTCCACGTGTAGACCTGCGCTAATCCCTCAAGCACTAAAGCGCCATCATAAATGTCCTTGGAAACTGGCATCAAATCGACTGCGTGCTGCGCTTCTTGAATCGCTAATTCTTTGCGGCCGAGACCGGCGTCTACCTGAGCGAGGACGGCCACCGTTCGTGCGTGTTCCGGTTTAACCGCCAATTTCTGTTCCAAGATTGTGCGCGCGGCGGAGAAGGCAGCGGTCGCACGCGCGGAATCGCCTTTTGCTCTCGCAATCATCGCCTCAAACCACGCCTTGGGATAGTAGAAGCTGTAATCGATGTCCTGGAAATCTTCGCGGGATGAAGCGGCAAGTACACGTTCGGCTTCGGCAAAATTTCCGTCGACCAACGCCAGGAATACTCGAACCGGAGTTTGTCCGCCACCTATGTCCATGTCGGGATTTTCCGACAGCACCTGGCGCAGCTCTGTTGAGTTGCTGGTCCCATTGAAAATGGCTGAGTCCCGCCGGAAGAAAACAATTGGGGTGCGCTCGCCCGCAGCCAGCACGCGGTCGTACACCTGCGCCGCGAGGAAATGCTTTCGTTGCAGGTTGTACGTATCAGCGAGCAGGTTGTAAGCATTGGGATTTCGTGGATCTAGCGCGACTGCATCTGAGAAATCCCGTTCCGCTTGAGCCCAGTTGTCGCGACGCCGGTTGATGTAACCTGAAAGAATGAAAAACGCGGTGTCATTCGGCAGACCGGGACGCGCTATCGCGAGTTCCTTTAGAGCGCCATCGTAATCCCGGTGGCAACGGAACAAAAAATCAGCCATGGCGAAATGTGCTTCGGCTGACTCGGGGCGAAGTCGCAGAGCTGCCTTTACTGCTGCTTCCGCAAGCAGGATTCGATTCAGTGTAGGGTCGAGATCGAAAAAGTAGAGCAGATCGTTCGCGCGCGCGATGTAGCAATACGCAGAGACAAAGTCGGGGTCGCGTTTGATTGCTTGATCCAATGATTGCAAAGCAGATAACACCGCAGCTCGGACGTCCTCAGCGATGAGATAACTGTCGACGATTTGCTTCGCGCGAAGGTACAGCTCGAACGCAACCAAATCCTTAGTGGGGCGCTGCTCGATCTCGGCCTTTTGTTGCGGCGAGAGTTTCGTCTGAAGCTGAGCGACGATTGATTCCGCGAGCTCAGTCTGGATCGCAAACAAATCGGCCGCGGTTCTGTCGTACGTCTCGGCCCAGATTTGTGAATCTGTGCGAGCATCAATCAGCTGCGCGGCGATACGCAGCCGATCACCCGCGCGCTGAACGGAACCCTCCAGAATGTGAGTGACGCCGAGCTGGCGACCGATCTGGCGCAGGTTTCGTGGCTCACCACTTTTATACTGGCGCACGGTGGTGTGGCTGATGACCCTCAGATCCGCAACCCGGGCCAGATTCGTCAGGATCTGATCCTGCACGCCGTCTGCGAAGTACGTGTTTTGTTTATCGTCACTCAAATTTTCAAACGGCAAAACCGCGATCGATTTTGCCGAACTATCGATCGCTGCGTGTTGCGTAGGGGCAGCCGAGTAGCGACCCAGGAAAAATAGTCCAATCGATACAAGCACTCCGGCAATCACCACATAAATCCAAGCGCGCTTTTTGTGAGCACCTGCTGCCGCTTCATCAACTTCTTCGGTGCGCTTGAGTCCCTCCGGCGTCAGCTCAAACGCCCAAGCCAAGCCAAGCGCAATCGGCAGACCCAGTATGATGAGGACAACAAACAGTTGAATGACCCAGATCGGAACGGCAAAAACCGGTAGCACCTGTGCGAGGCCCTGAGCGAGAGCCCATCCGGCAACGATGTACGCGACGGCAACCTTATAAACGTTGCGCCGTTTCAGCTCGCCGAAAAAATTCTTTCGATTCACCCAGCGATCTTGTGCCACACGCCACCTTCAGGCGATGTGGATTGTAGGGCAACCGCGTCGGTCGCCCGGGCAAACGCAGCGCTTGCCCTATAACGTCAGCTCATGGGTTTCGGATTATTTATGGGCAGGCGCACTACTTTTCCTTGTGCTTCGGCGAGACGGAACTGCTCGGTTCCGCGCACGATTTCCCTTAGCGTTCGAATCTGCTCGCTCTGCTCATTGATCAGCAACTTTGAGTAACCGACGATGTCGATGAACAAGACGTGCCCGATCTCGAATCTTATGTCGGAGGATTGCTCAGATGGGATAGTCACTTGTTACGGTCCGACATGCTCCTGCATGGTCAGCAGTTGTTGAAACCCGGGATCATTGATGTCCGAATTATTGATCCACCAGAGCACGTTCGATGAATGGTTCGGTAGCGACGTGCCAGATGACGCCAGGAAAAAGCATGTTAGGAAACGTGTTATGGAGTTGGGTATTCACTATCCCCCACACGGCTGCTGCGTGATTACTGCAACGACCAAGCGGCGGTAAGTCACACGCTGAGGGTGAAATGTATGCCGCTTTCCAGTGGTACGGATACACACTCGCGCAACTCGAGAAGCATCAACTTTTGTCCAGAATGGATGCCAAGATCAGGAACATGGGCGGCTGCGATCATATCGACGCTCCCACCTTCGGACCGCATCGGCCGACTTTATATCGCGTTTCACACCACACTCATATTGGCGCACGTTTCGTATACTTGACACTTGCGCGAATCATTTTTCGACTAACGGACTCTGATCCGTCTGTACCTGTTCCACAGGCGAACGCATTGTATGGAAACGATTGCATCAAAAGATCCGCGGGCGCATACCGCGAATGTTCGGAAACATTCCGGGAACTGATCGATCATCTGCGCGGCGACATAGGTAAGATGACCGAGCCGAAAGCCCAGGCGCTCTTCGAAACGACTGCGGAAGTGATTAGCGGTTTGGGCACAGCGTTCAAACATTACGCACAGAAGAGCGAGAACGCTTGGAAATGAACAGAGAGTGACGAGTGACGGGTGGAACCCGCGATTGTAACCCGGTCGATTGAAGTTCGTTTCGGCGAGCCGCCGAAACCAACACCCGAGCCGCGTGTGCTCCCCAGCAACTGCAACTTACCAGAGAACTCGGCGCGCCCGGCGGTCGCGCCCTATCATCGCAATTTGCACGCGCGATTCTTTGCGGGTGTAATACGTCAAGCATGCTTGAGCCGTCTGCCGATGAGTTACGTGATTGGGGAAATTCAGTCACTCAATTCATGATCGATTATCTCGGCGGGCTCCGCGATCGCCCCGCTTATCGCCACACATCCTCACGGGAGATTCGAGGCAGACTGGACTCGACGCTTCCGATCAGAGGAACCGATTTCAATTCGCTGCTGAAAGTTCTTCGCGAAACCATCGTTCCGTTTAGCCGCCAGAACGCGCATCCGCGCATGTTTGGGTATGTGCAATCGCCTGGGACGCCAATCGGTGCGTTCGCCGATCTGCTTGCATCCACGTTAAATGCCAATCTCACCATTTGGCGTTCGGCGCCGGCGCCGGTGGAACTCGAGCGCCTGACGATCGATTGGATCCGGCAAATCCTCGGATTCCCTGCTGAAGCTGATGGGCTCTTTGTCAGCGGCGGATCGATGGCCAATCTCGCCGCACTGGGTGCGGCCCGGCATGCCAGAGATGACTCGTTAGGCCGGCTGCGCATGTATGCGTCGAATGCGACACATTTTTCGATCGCCAAGTCAGCGGCGCTTTTGGGAATTGGCCGCGAGAACGTACGGCACGTCGCGGTCGACGAAAGCTTCAGAATGCAGGTGGACGATCTCGTTGCAAAGATCAATGCTGACCTTGCGTCGGACTACATTCCGTTCTGTGTCGTCGCGAATGCGGGAACGGTCGATACCGGCGCGGTGGATTCTTTACGCGAGATTCGAGAGATCGCAGACCGCTTCCAGCTTTGGATGCATGTGGATGGAAGTTATGGTGCGTTCGCCATTCTCGCAGAGTCGGCGAGAAGATTGTTCGCCGGCGTGGAGCAGGCTGATTCGATCGCGCTCGATCCTCACAAATGGCTTTATCTGCCGGTAGACGTTGGCTGCGTGATTTATCGTGACCCAGAGGCTGCCCGGGCCGCTTTTGCTCATGAGGCTGAATACACTCGGATGTTTGGTGAAGAAGCAGACGAAGCGTTTGTATGTTGGGACTACGGGCCGGAACTGTCGCGGCGTTTCCGCGCGCTCAAAGTGTGGATGTTGTTAAAAGGCGTGGGTTTGGATCGATTAAGCGAGGCGATCGAAAGCAATCTTGCGTGCGCGCGCCATCTCGAATCGATGGTGCGAGCCAGCGATGACTTTGAGATGATCGCGCCGGTGGAGCTATCGATCTTTTGTTTTCGGCACGTTCCGGTGCAACTCAGAAACCAATCGCCAAAAGTAGTCGATGCCTTCAACGAACGCCTGTTAGTCGCGCTGCAACGAGACGGCAGCTCGTATCTTTCGAATACCATGCTCGGCGGTCGCTTCGCCTTGCGTGGGTGCGTACTGAATTATCGGACGACGTTGCGCGACATGGAGATTTTGCTCGATGATTTGCGACGCGTAGCAAAATCGCTACCCAATTCTGTCTAGGGAAGTCATTGCCCAGGAAAGGAGGAATCAGATTTAACCCCCTGGGGAAGCCATGAGACCAGGAACGCAGATCAGTGCTTACGCTTATTATGGTCTCCTAGGTTCCAGATTGATCGGCCCTGCTGCATTCTTCAGTCCTGAATCACCGTGCATCCGCACCAGCGCATCGAGATCGAGTGAATAGCGACCAAGAATTTATTGGGAATTATCGCTCAGGAATCAGGAATGCTGGAATGCTACTCAATCCCGAGAAATTCCTTATCTTCTCCTGTTTTCCTGGCTTCCTGATCTAAATCTCTGAAAATTTCCGCTAGGGACTCGCCGCCAAAACCAGCACGCGACACGCGTGCGCTCCCCGGATCACGAACGAGCGCGAGATGCACGAGGGGCGACACGGTGCCGCAACTGCAGGAAAGGGCGTTCCACTGCAAAAAAGAGAATCGCCGCGCCGGCGTAAACGCAAAGTTCCACACCGATAAGTGCGGGACCGGATTTACTATCAATATCCTGTGACCGGCAGAATTCGGCGACACCGTGGATCAGGAGTTTTTGTACCAGATACGCACTGTACGCGATGCTGGCGATGAACGCTGCGCCGGGAACCGCAACGCGACCTAATGGCAGGCGCGGGCTAAGCGCGCAGATCAGCAGCGCGGCCATGCCTGTGGCAAGCAGGGGAAACTGCCAGACGCAAGCAGTGAAGTTGATGTAATCGCCTTCTCCCAGCCATAGGGCATAGACGATCAGCGCGAGAGCAGGCAGCCAGAGCCAAATCGAAAAGTTTATCAGCCGCTGCCATAATCGAGGCCGGAATTTCTCGATCGCGGCAATCATGACTCCGAACACGAGCGGATCGAGCCGCGTCCAGGTTGGATAATAAATCCATGCCTGAAATCCGCGAAACGAAACGCCGGTATCGGTGGCATTTTGAGAAGCAAGAACTGCCCGGAGGAGGACGCCCCCGAGAAGAATCGCACACGAAAGAATGATGGCAGCACGGGGCCGCCAGAAGACGACCAGCAAAATAAACGGAAGCGCGAGATAAAACTGGTCTTCCACCGCAAGTGACCAGGCATGCGAAAACGCGGTACCGCCGTGCAGCGCGATGTTTTGAAGGGAGAACAAAAATTTCCAGAGCGGCTGGGCCATATCCGGATACTCGCGCCACAAGGGCAGCAAAAAGTAGATCGTGAGAATGAAAAGGTAGGCCGGCAAGATCCGCAAAGCCCGGCGTGCGTAGAATCGTCGCAGATCCAGACGGTTATTGCGCGCGAGCTCCGCCAGAAGCTGGCCACCAATCAGATAACCGCTAAGAACAAAGAAAAGATCTACGCCGATCCAACCCCACCGGTGCATGCGACCCGGCAACGGAAAACCCATGATGCCGGCGTGATAAATGACGACGATGATGATTGCCAGCGCCCGAAGGAGATCGAGACCGGGCTGCCGTTCTCGATCCTGGAACCGGGGATCGAGATTAATTTGAAGCGTTGGTGTCGGTTCGCTCCTCACACGACAAAGAAGAAGTAAAGATTATCAATCACGACGTGGAACCACTTCCCAGTCGCGGCTAAGCATTGGGAATAATTCGTGGCCTATTCTGGAAATTTTTCAGCAATTTTCGATCGCATCCGAATAACACTAGCCAACATCATTGGACCCGCGCTTAACTGGACCGGCATTGCTCGTACCACCTAAATCGCAGGCGCACTCCAATTGAGTAAACCAGATAGTAGCCTATCAACCCGGCAGCAACTGCCAGCGAAAGCTGCGTCCCGGAGGCGGTGATCAGCCAATGCTGATGGCCAGGAGCGCTGCTGCCGGGGTGCGTAGCGTGCCACCAGCCGTAAACAACACGTGCGGCGATCGCGAATACAATGATGAAAGCGAGCCAGCGGCTCGGAGTATAGAAAAGTCCTTCGGGTCGGCTTTCCCAACGAGTCAGCGCCAAGCCGAGCAACCCGAGAATGCCTCCAACGCCCATTCCAATCAAGGAGAATCGAAACGCTGACCCGATCCAAAAGGAAAGAAGCAACGTGAACGAGATAAAGAAAACGGCGGAGAAGCTGGTCATGCATAGATTGAGGGTCGCGACCCAGCGTCGTGCTAGCCGGCGAGCAGTGCCAGCGCGGTAACGCAAAGCAAGCGAAAGCAAAACGACACCCAGCAAGGCGAGCAGGACAAAAAGCAGCAGCGCAAAAACGATGATCGGCACGGCAGAAGTAAAGTAAGAACGAAGAAGGAAAAAGTAAGAAGGATTCGCCGCCAGTCAGAGACTGCTGCTACGAAGCGGTACTCACGGGAGTGATCCCTACCGTCACGGCAGTTTGGAGGAGCGAAGCCGGCGTGGCGTTCGATTAAATCATGTGGCGATGCATTTTGTTGCTTTGGCGGTCACGATTGGGATTGCGTTCGCCGGATTAGTTTCGGCAGACGAGAATGCGGGCGCTGGCTGGGCAGAGGAGAACGTGCGCGTCGTGCAGATGAAATTGCACGAGGCCGGTTTGTACTTCGGTGATATCGACGGTGCGTACAGCAGCGAACTGGCTGCGGCGCTCGGTCGTTATCAGATTCGGAATCGGCTCCCGATTACCGGGCAGCTCGACACGGAGACGAGCAAGGCATTGGACGCTAAGCCGGCGGTGGCGACAACGGCAGCAGATCGCACGCGGAGTTCCGAAACGTGGCGACGGTTGCGCATGAGCAACCAACAAACGCCTAACAATGCGCGAGAGACTTCGTCCTCTCGCAGCGCGGGAACACCGGGAAGCGGCGCCGAAATGCCGGCGCGGTCACCGCCCACGGCTACAACGCCACTCTTCTCGGGGAGCACAGAGCCGGCGTCAGCGCCGCCGGCTACAGCATCGGACACCGTTTCTTCGTCGCCAGGGTTCAGCACCGAACGCTTGCGCGATTATGTGGGTGCATTTGTGCTCGCCGGGCTGGATCCGCATGTCGGCTCGGAAACGGAGTTCTTTGCCGATCGCGTCCAGTATTACGATGAGGGCGTGATTGGCCGCGAAAAAATCCGTAAAGATTTAGAGCGTTACGCGGCGCGCTGGCCTGACCGGCGTTTTTGGCTGGACGGCGATATCACAGTGGATCCGCAGAACGGGAATCGCGTGCGGGTTACGTTTCCGCTCCGGTACGAATTGCGCAACGGCGCCAAACATTCGTCCGGCAAGATCAGCAAAACGCTTGTTCTGAAACCAGCCGGCGACGATCTCCAAATTGTCGCAGTCAACGAACGCAAAGCCGGTTAGGGACGCGGCTTTTTTTAACTTTTAATCAGGAACCAGGCATCCAGGAAAGCGATTTCCGACTTTCAATATTGGAATCGAACTCACATTGGAAGCCACGAAACTATGACCTCAAGTACTTCCTGATCTTTTCCTGTTTCCTAACTTCCTGGTTCAAATCTCCGAAAATTTCCGCTGAGAACTCGCCGCTGCGAAGGAGCTCTTGACGGTACAAGCGTTCTCCTGGGTCGAACTCAGTCGCCGCCAATGCTCATACTTCGGCTTGCCTCGCGTGTGCGTGCGGGACATTCTTCGCGAAATTCCCCGTTGTATGGCGTTCCGGCGAACCATCGCAGCAAAGATTTTCGGCCTAGCGATAATCTTATTGCTACTCACCATCGCGCTTGCTGGCTTCTTGCTGTATGAAGTAACGCGCACAAAACAGGATCTCACGGTTGTAGCGAACTTCGATGTGCCGCTTACCCAGTCTCTGGCGCGGCTGCACGAATTCGGGCTACGACGGCGCCTTGCGTTCGAACGTTGGTTCGGCGCCTTGAACGCTGCGGAGCCAAATCGCGAAATTGTTACTGAGGCGACTGAGAACTACGCGGTGTTCACTCGCAAACTGACGGATGAATTTTCAACTGCGCGACGCATCATAGACGCGTATCCACGGAACGCGCCAGGCAGTCACACACTCGCTGAAGTAGAGACGCTGCTGGATCAAATTCAGCCTGCTTATAAAACCATCAATAATCGCCAGCAGGAGGTCCTCGACATGCAACGCGCGCGCCAACACGAAAAGGCCAATGCGCAGTTAAATCTGCTCAACGATCTTCAGGGCACCGTCCAAAGTCAACGTGAGTCAGTTAATTCGAAAATGGCGGCGTGGAGTGACTCTGCTACGAAGGCAACGGAGCAACGCGAGCGGCGTGTATTCTGGTTAACGATCGCCGCGACAACATCTACCGTATTGTTAGGCCTGGCTGTGGCGGCGCTTATCACAAACCGGCTTAGTAGACCCGTGCGGTCGCTGGCCAGCGCCATGCGCGATGTCCAGGGAGGCAATCTCAACATCGAATTGCCGGTCAGTTCTACTGATGAGGTGGGGCGATTGACCGATTCGTTTAATTTTTTCGTGAAAGAACTGCGTTCCAAGCAACGCTTGAAGCAGACGTTTGGCAAGTACATAGACCCGCGGATACTGGAGCACGTGCTCGCGCAGCCTGACGCGGAGGCAGTAGCCAGCGGGCGACGCGAAATGACCGTGCTGTTCGCGGACCTCGTCGGGTTCACCGGCTTATCAGAACGCCTGACTCCGTTGCTCATGGTGACGTTGCTCAATCGACACTTCGGTTTGCAGGCTCTCGCGGTGCAGGAACACCATGGCGTCGTGGATAAATTCATCGGCGATTCCGTTATGGCGTTCTGGGGTCAGCCGTTCGTCAAGCCAGAAGAACACGCCGTGCTGGCCTGTCGCGCTGCACAAGCGCAACTGGCCGCGCTCGACACTCTGCGTCGAGAATTGCCGAACATCACGGGCTTGCGCCGAGATGCGCCTGTCATTGATTTGGGCATCGGCATTTGCACCGGAGAAGTCGTAGTCGGCAACATCGGTTCAGAGAACACACGCAGCTACACCGTCATTGGCGATACTGCGAACCTCGCCGCCCGATTGGAAACGGCCAATCGCGTCTACGGTACGCACGTCCTGGTCGCCGATAGTACCGCTCAGGCAGTGGCCTCGCACTTCGAAATGCGAGAGATCGACACCATTTTCGTCAAAGGCAAGATAGAAACCACGCGCGTGTTTGAATTGATGTCGGCAGCGGGACAACTATCTGCTGAATTAGCACGCTTGCGCGAACGCTACGACGCAGCCCGGCGAAGCTACCTCGCGCAAGGCTGGGATGCGGCTGAGGCGGCTTTCGGTGAATGTCTGCAAATTCAGCCGACCGACGGACCGTCCCGTATTTTCCTTGAGCGCGTTCAAGCGTTGCGTCGAGATCCTCCCGGGAAGAATTGGAACGGTGTTTGGCAGCTCGTGGAGAAATAGAGAATTATAGGGCTTTGTGAGACGCTAAGAATTTCTATCAGGAAAACCGGGAACACAGGAATCGTTGTGGAGGCGTTGGTGTCAAAACCCCTGGCGTCTCGCAGAGACGCCCTACAATTTCCGCTAAGAACTCGCTGCGGCGAGGACGGTCTGACGCTACAGCCTATTTTCGAGATTGATCCTCCGGAACCGTTGTAACGGCTTCATCCGTGGTAATCGGCGTAGCTATCTCAGGCGCCGCTTCTTCGTCGGGTGCAGCGGCCCGAGTGTTTCCATCTGCTCGTGCAGTTTCAGTTTTAAGACGAGGCTCTGTGGGTGTTTCCGATCGAACTCGTGCTGGCGAGTCTGTTCGCCGCGTCCAAATGCTGGTTCTCGTCGATTCTGCCAAAGCCCGCTCTTCCCAAGGGTGCGAGTCGGCTTCATTGGTTACCGCCGTCGCCGCTTCACGGTCACTTTCCTGCACGCTCGGCTCTCCTTCGATTAGCGCGTCATCTGGTACGACGATCAGCTCCTTGCCTACGTGGAGATCGGCGTCGGCGCGTACATAACCGTGAACCCGCGCGCGCTGCGGATTGAAGATGTTCTCCAGCTTGTTGCGGACGCCTTCACCGACAACAAAGCCGACAATTGTCCCATCTGCGCGATTAATGAGCATGTCATCGATTACGCCGAGCAGCCGTCCGCTTTGCGTCACCATTTTGTGACCGATGATGTCAGACATGCGCGGCAGGTTATCGAGCTCAGCTAATTCCTGCATCGAAGATCCACGCACAGTCATCGCGTCAGGCCCGATCGAATGCACAGCGGCAGCGGGAATCATTCGCCGCTTTCCGCCACTGCCGACAATCGTTTCGCCATGCACGACGATAAAGCCAGCTATGCGCTCGCCGTCACGTTGCACGATGATTTCCTTGATTTTCCCGAGCCGCTCCGCCGCTTCCATGTCGATGACAGACCGTCCGAGTAATTGACTTCCTTTGATCATTTCGACCTCACGTCACACGCTAAGCAGCCGATCGAAGAACGCACGGTAACGCTGCAGCGCTACACGCAAATCTTCTGTCGAAACATTATCGCCCCGACCCCACTGGCCTTCGAGCTTCGAACGCTCATCGGCAAAACTGCTGGCGAGGCGTTTGATGACGTCAGCCACAAGTGCGTCGCCCTGCTCGACTGCGCGACGGGGTTCGTCCACAAAAGCAGCCTGAATCTCTGTCCAACGATTGCGAAAATTCGTCGCTTCGTTTTCAGGAAATAATGGCGTGGATTTATCGATGCCTGACTGTTTTCCTGTTGTTCCTTTACGCTGTTCCAAGTCCCTTACCACTTCTTTGGTGGAACTTGGTCCCTCGCTGCGGTTTTTGTCGCCGGCAATCTCGATCGCCGGTTGATCAGTTTTTGTTTCCATGTTCATCCCACTTTCTCGGTGTGTGTTGCTGGTTTTCCTGTCTGCAATAATTCTTCGAAGAGCGAGCGATAATGGACCATGGCCTGCCGAATATCTTCTGTTGTCGCTTTGCCGGCGTTGTTGCGCATCGCAATCTCGCGCGCCGCGCGATAATTGCTTACGACCTCTGGGTGATCCACAGAAATATCTCCCGCCCGCTGCTCGAAATCTCCCACTGGATAACCACGGGTCTGCATCAGCTCCTTCACCAAAATGTCCGCGTCAGCAGCCGCCTGCGACGGTTCGTCGACGAAGCGCGTCTGCGCTTTTTTCCAAGAGTCGGCAAAGCGCGCCTGCTCCTCGGGCGTGAGCGCGCGGATGTTCAGGCTACGAACGCGCTTCTCACGTGCGGCCAGTTCCGCCTCGGCTTTTCGTTCGTCTCCGAACTCGCCAACGGCGCGCTGGTACTCAGGCCCGAACTTTTGTTGCAATGCCGCCGAACGCCGACGTTGAAAGAAAAGCAACGCACCCACCGCGATCACCACGATGATGAGCACCAAAAGAAGTATTGCCGTCGTATTCACCCGTTGTTGCTGGCGTTGTGATTTCCAGCGCCACCCTAAAAACGATTCGGAATTCGGCACGCGTCTGCGTTCATCCAATTATCTTCAGCATCCTGAAAAGAGCATTCAATGCTTGATCAATGCGATGGAGCAAGGTCAGCGGCCGCCGACACGGCGGGTAAACTTCACTTCGCGCCGAGTTGGTTCGTGTTGCAGTCAGTCTAAAAAAAGCGGCCGATCAGGTGGGTGTACCCGTAAAATGAAGCAGCATATTAACGCGAACAACATTCCAAACAACCATATCGAAAGGATCACTCTTACGAGCAATTCGAGCACGCGTATCGCACCGCTTACAGTTCGTACCTGAAAAATCCAGGCAAGAAATTCGGCGAAGT
>QHQV01000448.1 GCA_003219945.1 Verrucomicrobiota bacterium
GTGGAATCGCCTCCCGTAAGGGCAGCGGATCGCGACGCCATGAGGCGTGTTTTATTGTAGACACACTCATAATCTTTTTTGGCGGCTAATTACGCAACCCGTCGATCCGATTTCGGCGAAGAGAGTCCAAGTAACTCAGCAAGGCGCGATTCATAAGATTCGCACGTCGGACAATCACCATTGGGCTTAACCCATTCTGGATGCTCGACCCGCAGGGCGTCGTGGATCTGTCGCTGAAGTTGAGCGTAAGGGCGGACCTCATCCGGACCGCTCGGAAGAGTCTTTGTTTTCACGATTTGAAAAATCGGCTCTGAACAGACCAACGCTATTTCGCGTACGCAGGAATTTCGATTACCACTCGTGAGGTGAACCGCACTCCCTCTTTCGAGATAGAACAGCGTGACACAGACGCCTGCAATCGATGAATGCCCCTACAGCTGAATCATGCCGCGTCTCGTAGCCGTAGCCACGGCTTCGGTGCGGCTGACGACGTTCATCTTGGCAAAGATAGCTTTTACGTGCGACTTCACTGTGCCTTCACTAATAAACAGCGCCGAGCCAATTTCCTTATTGCTTTTTCCTTTGGCCATCAGCTTGAGCACATCAATTTCACGCGCGCTTAATGTTTCGCCACTGACCCGCTCTGCCAGCTTGGCGGCAAGATCCATCGGAACACAAGTTTCGCCGGCGTGCACTCTGCGGATGCAATCCATTAACGCCTCCCGAGGCACGTCCTTGAGCAGGTAACCTTTCGCGCCGGCTTGGATGGCGCGGTAGATATCTTCGTCACCGTCAAAGGTTGTCAGAACAATGATCCGCGCGTGTTCATTGCTGGCTCGGATTTCCTTGATGGCGCTTACGCCGTCGAGCTCGGGCATTCGCAAGTCGAGTAACGCCACATCGGGATGGTGCTGCTTCCAAAGATCGACTGCTTCTCGCCCGTTGCCAGCTTCGGCGACAACCAGCATGTCCGGCTTGCGCCGAATCAGCGACACCAAACCTTCGCGCACAACGCTGTGATCATCCGCGATGAGCACGGCGATACGTTGCTTTTTCGGCTCCGCCTTGACTTTCCGCTCAGGCTTCTTTTTGGATTTCACAGCATCGATTCGAGATTGTAGGGCACCGTAACGGCGATCTTGGTGCCTTTGCCGCGCGCGCTGCTGATCGTCAGGTTCCCGCCCATTTGTTGGACGCGTTCGCGCATTCCAGCCAAACCAAAACCATCACGTCGCGCTTTGACTTTGAATCCATCGCCGTCATCGCGAAGTTCCAGACGCAGTTCTTTTGTATTGAAGATCAATCGCGTTTCAAAATTGCGCGGGTGCGCGTACTTGAGTGAGTTGGTCAGGGCTTCCTGGCCGATGTGCAGCAAATTCTCTTGCCAGTACTGGGGGAGATTTCGCAGTTTGCCACGAAGATTGAAAGTCGTGTGAAGCGCAGTTCCAGCAGTTGTATTCTTGACGATTCCTTTTAGCGCTTCCCAAAAATTCCCTCGCTGCAAAGCTTGCGGCCGCAGCGCGTGGACCGATCGCCGCGCTTCATTCAAACTCTGCCGCGCCAATTCGCCGGCGCTCCGCAAATGTTGGTTTGCTTCCTTCCGACGGCAACACGCGATGGCGTCCTCCAGCGCTTCCAATTGCACGATCACACCAGTGAAACCCTGCGCGAGCGTATCGTGGATGTCTCGCGCCAATCTATTTCGTTCTTCTAGAACGGCTGCCTGGCGGCTTTGTTCGGCAAATTCATTTAGTTGGATCGCCAGCATTGCCTGGTGCGCGAGTGCTTGCGCCAATTCGATCTCTTCGGGCCGATAGGGAGGCCGTTCGCCGTGACGAATCCCGATGAAACCTTTCACCCGACCGCCCACCAGGGTCGGAATTCTCAGGAACTTCTTCGTTCCTCTGGATTTTAAATACTGGCGAAGCTCGATGGAGGTGTAGGGATCATTTTCCACATCTTCGCAAGCAACGGGTGCTCCCGAAAAAAGCAGCTCACGAAGTGCGGGGTCTTTCTTCCATGACGGAGGATTCTTGATGAATGGATGCTCCGGATCAGCCTTGGCGAAATTTGTGCCCTCGGCCCAAGCACGTAAAACGAGCGAATCATTCGAATCGTTGAGCAACCAAAGGATCACGCTTTGCGCTCCAAGCATGCGACCGATTGTGCTCAACATTTCTCCGAGGAACTTGTCCGGCGCCGGTGCAGTCGCAAGAACATCCAGGCTGTAGGTTAGTGCCTCCACCTGACCGCGGGCGACTCGCTCCGAGGCGCGCAACGCTTCCTCAGCACGATCACGCTCTATTGCGACTCGTACAACGTGCGTCGCTAACTCAAGCAGCTCGATGTCGTCCGAATTTGGTATTCGCGCTTGGCGATAGTACATACAGAAGGTTCCCAGGACTTTTCCCTTCGAAGAGAGTACTGGGTTCGACCAGGAGGCCTGAAAACCGTGCTTCAGTGCGGAAGCGCGATGCTCCGGCACGTCCCAAAGCGGGTCAGTCGCGATGTTCTCGACGATGACTCTTGTGCCTCGGTATGCCGCGGTGCCGCACGAGCCGGCACACGGCCCGATTGGTAGCTTTTCCATCTGCTGGATCCACTCACTGGGGAGACTCGGTCCTGCAATCGAATCCAGATGGACACCGTCGGGATTCAGCAACAACACGGAAGCGAGCGTGCCGCTTCGCTGCTCTTGGATAATCAAACACAATGCATTTAGGATCTCCTTGAGCGGGACTCCGGTCGCGACCATCTCCAGGAGTTGTTTCTCTCCCGCGAGCAAAGCTTCACCTTGTTTGCGCTTGGTGATATCGCGCAGAACCGCCTGGAAATATCCGCCGCGTATCGCGGAGACGGAGACTTCCACTGGAACGATTTCGCCGTTCTTGCGTACGAACTTTCTCTCGAATCGTACGATCCTTCCCATCCTTATCTTCTCGAGCTTCTCTCGAAACAAATGGCGTTCTTCCGGCAGATAGGTGTCGGTGACCGGCGTGCCGACCAACTGATCCTGAGGAATTCCAGCCAGCTCAGCGCCGGCGCGGTTCCCTAAAAAACAAATACCGTCGGCATCAACGACGTAGATTGCGTCGGGTGAAATCTCGATCAGATCTCGATACTTCTCTTCGCTCTTACGAAGTCTTTCTTCGGCTGATTTGCGCTCGGTTATATCCCGTAAGGTGCAAAGGGTGGACAAAAATTCGCCGCTCTCCGAAAGACGCGGGACCGATGCGCCATCGAAATGCACAATGCCGTCATCCTTCGTTCTCCAGCGGACTTGATATTCCCGTGTTTCGCCTTTCAGCAAATCCGCGAGCATTTCACGAGCAAACTCCCGGTCCTCGGGAACGAGCAGGAGTTCAAAAATGTTGGCTCCGCGCAATTCCGATTCTGAATAGCCGCTCAGTTCAACGCCGCGGTGGTTAATGCAAAGGATTTTTCCGATGCGATCCAGGGAAAGAATCACATCGCGGGATAATTTGAACAGGTGCTTTGCGGCGCTTTCATCAGCCGCGGCTGCAGAACAAGGCATCTGCTGATTTCGGATTTCGGAGTTTGAATTGGAGCTTGGCTCGGTGTGGAACGGCTGAGTTGGGGCGCTCGTGCGCATGGGGAAACTGTAACGCTCTGACGCGGTCGCGTCACCTTTGTTTCCTTCCCTCGAAAGAGGTGTTATCGGCTCCCACTTGCGGAGCATCGAAAAATCCTCCCACTGCCTCCCACTGCGTCGTCGTGGCGCAGCCGGAGGCGAGCTACGTTTCGAACAACAAAGTTATCAGAAATGAAAACCAAACAAGTTCAAAGCAATTCCAAGCTGGGCCTGGGGAGAATTTTCCGACGTTCCTCGCGGCGTCACAACCCGCTGCTCGTGCTCAACATGGCTCTGTTTAACTTCACGGACGGATGGAACCGAGTTTTTTCGAGGGATCAATATGCACGGTTCTCTGTTTGAGAACTCGACGGAGGCAATGAATCGTGCGCCGGCCGTGCAGCCGGCGATAAACGCAGCTCAACAGTTCGTTGTTGTGAGGGCGCCCATCGCCCGCGTGTATGAACAATGGGCGCGTATTGAGGACCTGCCGAGATTTATCACCTCACTTCGGCAGGTGCGAAGAATTGATGACACGCATTTTTCTTGTGTCTGGCATCCCAACGGCGAAGACAAACAGGGAATCTTTCACATCGTGCTTCAAATTCCTGGTCGCCGGATCGCGTGGCGCACCATCTCGAACGACTTCATGTCGGGCGTGGTCTCCTTCGAGCCGTGTTCTGAACAGGAAACCGAAGTAACTTTGAAGGTCCGTTCGATCTTCGATCCGCCCAATCTGTCGCGGAGACTCGAAGAATATTTGGGCAACTTCAAACGGCTGGTGGAAAGAGCGGAGGGCAGAGAATGAGGAAGGTTCCGACAGTGGAAGAGCTGGTAGCAAGCTACTGGCAAAGATTGGCGCGCTCTATCGAAAGACCGAATATCAGAAAAAGCCGCGCACCGTTGTCGCTTCGCCGGCGAAACTCCGAAAGGTTGCGGCGTCGAATTCACCGCCCCGTAGCTGCGTAAACCAAACAGCCACGAAAGGAAGAAACGTATGCATGAGGACCTTGAAAAAGTGAAACTGCTCGCGCGTGATTTGCGGGATCGAAAAGAATTCCCGCGCAGCCCGCGCGCTACGCTGGCGGGCTATGTGCTCGCGGCCCGCGCAGTGGATAAATGCCGCGCCGTGCTTGTGGATTTGCATGGCGAATATCATTCTAATTGCCCGCTCGACCAACGCTGGCTGAACTTTGCCGAAATTGATTACGGCGATTTCCGTTCCCTGGTTGCCAGCGGTGCAAACGACGACGAGATCGCGGAGTGGATTGAGGAACATGCGAAGAAACGTCCGCGCGCTGAGATCGTTGCCTGGAACAATAAGGAACGCGATCTGCGCCTGAGCGATCTGCCGCACGAGCTCCAGGAATACATGGAAAATTACATCCACCGATATGTCCCGCGTAATCGCGTCGTGTATCACTGGTTCGACGTGTACGATCTGGAAGAGCAACGGATCTGAAGTAGCGCGAGCCTCCGGCTTGCGTGATGTTCGCAACCGAGACGGTCGCGCTACTTCATTGGTGGTTTCTCAACTTCTCGCAATCTGATGTTGATCTCCGAGGTAAGCGTCCGATGA
>QHQV01000449.1 GCA_003219945.1 Verrucomicrobiota bacterium
GCTGTTCGCGATGTTGTTTAACGGATGGCATTCTTACAAAGGCCGCGAAAGGCGCTGGCACGCTGCGGCCCCACTTGTAATCGCCGCAACCGATCACTGTGCCTCATCAGTTTGCCCAGCTCGAATGTAATGAGGGTTTTACTGTTGAGCATGATCTGCATGGCCATGGCATTTCTGCCGGTGTTCTGGGCGATTCCTACGGAAATCCTCAGCGACGAAAAAGCATTTGCCGTGGGAACGATCAATGCGCTCGCCAGCCTCGGAGGTTTTGCAGGACCGTACGCGTTCGGATATCTCCGCGCTGAAACTGCATTTTTCGTCGCCGCGTTCGCAGTGTTGATGTTTTCTTCGCTCGCGGGCGGGGTCCTCATGCTACTGACACCAGCCGCCCAGTCGCGCGATCTCAAATCTGTCATATCGAGTTAGCCGGTACGGGCCAAATTCAGTTTCGCCTTAATACTTTCGACAATCTCCTCCGGCGTTCGTCCAAGTTCGATCGTCAGCACGTTCTCGTCCGCCTTCGGTTCTTCCAAGTCATCGAACTGACTCTGCAACAAGGCCGCATTCATAAAGTGCCCGTGCCGGCTGCGCAGTTGCTTTTCGACCAGCGCATAGTCGCCGCTAAGAAACACAAACTTTACCTCATCGCTGACTCGCAGACGATCGCGGTAAGCACGTTTTAACGCGGAACACGCCAAGACGGCATTTTCTCCGGCAGAAAACGATCGCTCGATCTGCTGCCGCAACTGTTCCAACCATGGCCATCGGTCTTTGTCGGTCAAAGGATGACCGCTGCGCATCTTTTCGATATTTGCCGCCGGATGAAAGTCGTCCGCTTCAATAAAACTCCAGCCAAGTTCTCGTGCTAGCAATTTGCCCAATGTTGTTTTGCCAGCGCCAGAAACTCCGAAAATGATTAGGATCACGGTGTGTTACTTTTTGTGCGAACACCGATCTTTTCCACGGCGAATGCGATAAGAACAAACAGCGTGTAGAAGACCCAGACACCTGTCACTGTGGCTGTATCCGTCAGTGCGGTGCGCGGCACGTACGTATCCCCGATCTGAACAATGACGAGAGCAGTTCCAAACGCAATCACAGCTCCCTTGCGAATTGTCGGCATCGCATTTCGCGTGAGATAAAGAGCGATCCCGCCAGCAAGCAGCGCGATTTCCAACGCAAACTCCGGGTCGCGATAATTCCACAAACCGAAGCCGACTTTCCAAGTGTTGTCGTAGATCGCGAGATCGCGCGGGTGCGCAACGAGATCGAGAATCCAATGCGAGAAGACTGCGAGGCCGATCATCAAAGGCACAGACTTACTGTAGTGGCAGTCATGTCGGCTGCAGACCGTCTTATAAACGAATGCTGCGACTACCGACCAAATCACGGCCGTGACCAAACTGTGTGAATACGGATGAAAATACGAGTCGAGCATGCTGCCTGCCGTGAATCCTTTGATCACGCGCAGCTTCTCAATTCCGAGCAAAACCAAAGTCGCCCAGATGTAGTCGAGAAACTGAACGGCAACGAACAATACCCACAGCGGAATTTCGTTTCGTTCAGTTCTGCACGCGAAAGCAACGCTGTAATGCCCAACAAACATTTCCTGATTTAAGCAAGCTCCTGAGTTTGATTTCGGCGCTCGCCGCGGGGAGCGCCGCTACAATCGCTACGCGATCGCGAGTCTCACTGGCAACCGTCGCGCGCTCCAATTCCCCCGCTGTTCTTCAAAAACACCGGCGATTTCGTAGTCGCAAAATCGGCATTGGCCATTGGCAATATTCCACTGGCCGAGCTCATACCAATCGCGCTCGATTAACAAATTACCGCAGCTGGGACACCACGTGCTGCCGCCTTCGCGATCGTGCACGTTTCCGGTGTAAACGTAGTGCAAGCCGTTTGAGCGCGCGATCTCACGAGCCCTGATAAGCGTAGCTGGCGGTGTGTGCGGTTTGTCAAGCATCTTGAAATCGGGATGGAACGCGGTGAAATGCCACGGCACGTCCGGCCCGAGATTTTCCGCGAACCATTCCGCTGCGGTATGAAGCTCGGTGTCGCTGTCGTTCTCTCCGGAAATCAGCAGCGTCGTGACTTCAAACCAGACCTTCGTTTCAAGTCGCAAATACTTCAGCGTATCGAGAACCGGCTGAAGCTGAGCAAAACATAGTCGATGATAAAATGCGTCAGTGAACGCTTTGAGATCGACATTCGCCGCGTCCATGTGTCGATAAAATTCAGGGCGCGCGTCGTCGGTGATATAACCGGCAGTGACTGCTACCGCCTTGATCCCGCGCTCGCGACACGCATCTGCGACGTCGATTGCATATTCGGCAAAAATCACTGGATCATTATAAGTGAACGCAACCGACCGGCACCCGAGTCGCTCCGCTGCAAGCGCAATCTGTTCCGGCGATGCGGCATCGGCGAGCTTGTCCCACTCGCGCGCTTTGGAGATGTCCCAGTTCTGGCAAAACCGGCAACCAAGATTGCATCCAGCCGTGCCGAACGAGAGCACGCTCGTGCCGGGCAGAAAATGGTTCAGCGGTTTCTTTTCAATTGGATCGACACAAAACCCGCTGCTTCGCCCGTACGTCGTCAGCACCATTCGATCGCCTAGCCGTTGCCTAACGAAACAAAATCCGCGCTGCCCGTCGTTCAGCTTGCAAAATCGCGGACATAGCCGGCACTCAAAGCGCCCGTCCGGCGACATCCTCCACCAGCGCCCTGGATAATCAGATTGTATCAGCTCTGCGACCATTGGTGAACAATATCGCTCACAAAATCAGATCTTCCACGCGGCCGTACGCCGGCGATTCCACTAGTCACCGATCAACGATCACAATTCCATCGGACGGTGTTGAAAAAAACTTTTCTCAACGCTCCAAGTTCCGCGTTTACGCGGCGCCGATGGAAAAGCCCCAGAAGCTCTCGAAGCTGCGACTCAGCCATCAATCATCAGCTATCAGCTGTTCCTAACTCATGGTCGGGGGTGCGGAGTCGGGCGCGGCCTGGACGTTGGGACAAGTCTCGGCGTGATTGTAGCCGTTGGCGTTGCTGTCGGTGTAGGTGTGGGTGTGAGTGTAGGTGTCGCTGTCGCGGTTGCTGTAGGAGTCGGCGACGGGGTCCCGCATGGCGCGGATAGCTGCACGTCGTCCACAAACATCCCGGTGATGTCGCTGGGCGGGTTTCTCCCATCCTGGTGCACTAGGAACTTGATGCGTACCGTCTGTCCTGCATACGCCCCCATGTCCACCGTCTGCTGTACCCAGGTCTCATGGTCACTGCACTGATGGAAGATCGTTTCAGGATGGCGCCATTGCTATCGGTGACGTAGGCATCCTGCCAGTCCCTCGGCAGGAAGTCGAAGGTGCAGGTCCAGTACCAGAAGCTTAACGTACCGCCACCGGCGGGGACGGTGAACTGCTGATAGAAAGAGCTGTCGCCGAGTGGCTCATTATTATTCTCGGCGCAAAAGGTTTCTTGTTGTGGGTTGAGACCCGCCAGTGCGGAATAAGTCCCGGTGTGCGACAGACTGTTGGTGACAACGGGATCGTTAACGTGGCCGTCAATGACCCAGCCGGTAAAATCACCGGTCTCCAATCCGCCATTTTGGATGACCCCCACTATCACACGGG
>QHQV01000450.1 GCA_003219945.1 Verrucomicrobiota bacterium
TGGCGCGAGCCGCGGCGGGGCCGCAAATTATGTAGCCGCAGCATTTAGCTCACCCCTTCCGTCGCGGGACAGAATCCCGCGCACTTTAAAAATTTGATCTTTCCGGCGAAGCGATCGAAGTGCGGCGATCGTCGCCTTCACTACGTTGGCGTGATTGCTTGACCCCAACGATTTCGCGAGCACATCGCGAATCCCGGCCGCTTCCGCAACGGCGCGCACGCCGCCGCCCGCGATGATTCCTGTTCCCGGTGATGCAGGACGTAGCAGCACTCGCGCACCGTCGAACTCGCCGACGACTTCGTGCGGAATCGTATTTTCGTTCAGTGAAACTTTTTCCATTCCTTTGCGTGCCGCCTCAGAAGCTTTTCGAATAGCCTCGGAAACTTCGTTGGCTTTACCAAACCCGTATCCAACCCGTCCATCGTGATCGCCAGCAACAATCAAGGCGCTGAAGCTGAAACGCCGGCCGCCCTTCACGACTTTCGCGCAGCGATTTATGAACACGACCTTCTCACTGGTATCACCCTTTGCCGTCGAAGCCCTGTCTTGCCTGCGTGAATCTGATCGCCTTCCTGAAAATGTTGGATTCATAAATCAAAACTTTAAACCGCCCAACCGCGCGGCATCAGCGAGTACCTTCATTTTTCCGTGGTAAAGGAACCCGCCGCGATCAAAAACAACCCGATCGAGGTTCTTCGAAAGTGAGCGTTCCGCGATTGCCTTGCCGACTACTTCCGCCGCAGCCTGGTTTGCATGCCCTTTAGTTTCGCCAAGCAACGAACGCTCAGCAGTCGATGCAGCGGCAATCGTGCGTCCCGCATCGTCGTCGATCACCTGCGCATAAATATGTTTCCCGGAAAAATGAACTGCGAGTCGCGGCCGTTGCGCCGTGCCTGCAACTTTCTTCCTGATCCTTCGATGAATGCGCTGCCGCGCTGCCTTACGAAACGTCGCCATGCTTATTGAACGGTTTTGCCTTCCTTGCGACGAATCTGCTCGCCCGAGTAGCGAACACCTTTGCCCTTGTAAGGTTCCGGCGGATAAAAACCTCGGATATCGGCTGCAACTTGGCCCACTAATTTTTTATCAACGCCCTGAATTGTGATCTTGGTGTTATCGGCCACCGTGATTTTGATGTCTTTTGGGATCGGAAATGCAACCGGATGCGAGAAGCCGAGGCTCAAGTTGAGATTCGACCCTTGGACGGCCGCTCTGAAACCGACCCCTTCGATCTCCAGTTGCTTCGTGAACCCTTCGCTAACTCCCTGAACCATGTTGTACACGAGACTACGCGAAAGTCCGTGCAACGCTTTCGCGCTACGCGTTTCCGCTTCCCGCACGAGCGATACACGGTTGTCTTGCACGCTGGCCCTGATTTCCCGGGGAAGCGTCCACTGCAATTTCCCCATCGGCCCTTCTACCGACACCTGTCCGCCGGCGCCGACGTTCACCTTAACCTTGTCGGGAATCTCGACTGCTTTATTTCCGATTCGTGACATGGAGTTTGTAGTTCGGTAAATCGTTACCAGACGTAGGCCAGCAGTTCGCCGCCGATCTTTTGCTTTCTTGCTTCGCGCCCCGATAAAATGCCTCGTGAAGTGGAAAGGATCGCCAGACCCATTCCACCAAGGACCCGCGGGATTTCATCCGCGCCAACGTAACGGCGCAACCCGGGGCGACTGATCCGCCGCAGTCCGGCAATCGCGCTCGATCTGTCCACAAGTTTATTAATGACTTTGATTCGCGGATGCGCGGCGCTCGTATCCACCGAGTAATCCGAGATGTAACCTTCCTCTTTTAAGATCCGTGCAATTTCGGCTTTGATCTTCGAGTACGGAATGAGCAGTTCCGGTTGTTGCGCACGCGCGCCGTTGCGGACGCGCGCGAGAAAATCAGCAATAGGATCTGTTAGGGTGCTCATAAAATCAGGCGGCTTGCGCAGCGAGCTTCTTTGCCCGGTCGCTGAACGGCATGCCCATTTCACTCAACAGCGATTTAGCTTCCTCGTCCGTTCGCGCCGTGGTGACAATTGTAACATCAAATCCGATGTTGCGCTTGATTTTGTCGAGTTCGACTTCGGGGAAAATCGACTGGTCCGAAATGCCGATCGTATAATTGCCGTGATTATCGAAACACCGGGGTGACACGCCGCGGAAATCGCGAATGCGGGGCAGGGCAGCCTTGATGAAGCGCTCAAGAAATTCGTACATGCGCTCGCCCCGCAACGTGACCTTCGCTCCGATGGCCTGATCTTTGCGCAATTTAAAATTGGAAATACTTTTCTTCGCCAGCGTCTCCATGGGCCTTTGTCCGGTAATCAACGAAAGCTCCGCTTTGGCTTCTTCCAGCGCTTGCTTCACGTCGGACTGTGAGCCGACCGAAGTGTTAATCACGACCTTCTCGACCTTTGGGATCTGATGGACGTTTTTGTAGCCGTGGCGTTTCTGCAGCGCCGGCACGACGCGCTCTTTATAATGACGACGAAATTCGTTTTCCATAACTGTCATTATCAGCAGAGCAAAGCGAGTCGAGAAATCCCGCGGCGCTACCAACGGTTCTCCCACGGGATCCCTCGACTACGCTCGGGCTGACCTCTTTTATTGACCCGCCGCTCATTACTTCTTCTCCATTTCTTTCGCTGGCTTCCTCGCGCCCTTCTCCGGTTTCTCCCGATCGAGCAATCGCACATTGGAAATATGAATCGGGCCCTCGCGTTCGGCGATTTTCCCGCTTGGATTATCTTGCGATTTTCGCAGGTGCTTCTTGATAATGCGAACTCCTTCGACCAACACGCGCTGCTTGCCTGGAAATACTGCGAGGACTCGTCCGGAAGAACCACGGAAGTTCCCGGAAATCACCTCGACGTGATCGCCTTTTTTTACGTGATGCTTGAGGCGATTCATAAGACTTCAGGGGCGAGCGACACAATTTTCATAAAATTGCGCTCACGCAATTCGCGTGCGACTGGCCCGAAAATACGGGTGCCGCGCGGATTCAAATCTTTATCGATAATCACGATGGCATTGTTATCAAAGCGCAGTAGCGAACCGTCTTCGCGTCGGATTGGCTGTTTTGTGCGAACCAGGACTGCGCGCACCACTTCACCTTTCTTAACGGACCCGGTCGGGCTGGCTTCCTTCACGTTGGCAGTGATCACATCGCCGATGCCGGCGTAGCGCGTTTGTTTGCCAATCACGCCAATCATCGTCGCCATGCGCGCGCCGCTGTTGTCAGCCACATCCAGTCTGGATCGAATTTGCACCATCGGATTTTACTTCTGAACGACTTCCACGAGTCGCCACCGCTTCAGTTTGCTTATTGGGCGCGTTTCCATGATGCGAACAGTGTCCCCGGCCTTCGCCTGATTCTGTTCGTCGTGCGCATAAAATTTCTTCATCTGCTTGACGATCTTACCAAACTTCGGGTGTGGCACGCGCGTGACTGTCCGCACGACGATCGTCTTGTTCATGCTGCTGGAAACCACCTCGCCTGTGCGCGTTTTGCGCGCGGCGCGAGTCGCCGTCTCAGCTGGCGTCAATTTCGGTGATGGAGATGCTTGCTCGGCCATGATCTATTTCCCCTGAGTTTTTTTCCCGCGATGCGATAGCTCTGTTTCAATTCTGGCGAGGTCCCGCCGCAGTAGCCGCAATCTGCTTGGCTGCTCGAGTTGACCACTCTGCTGTTGCAGACGCAAATGCAGACTTTCCTGACGCAGGTCGCGTCGCTTGGTCAGCAACTCGTCCATTGCCAGCTCGCTGAGTTCTTTCATTTTCATCATTTGTTAGGCAGCCCTCACATGATGGCGTGTTAGAAACTTCGTCCGTACCGGTAGTTTGTCGGCGGCGAGGCGCAGAGATTCACGCGCGACCGATTCCGGGACGCCATCGAGCTCAAACAAAATGTTTCCGGGCCGTACGGTGGTTACCCAAAACTCGGGTTGGCCTTTACCCTTACCCATGCGTGTTTCTGGTGGACGCGCCGTTACTGGTTTATCCGGGAAGACACGGATCCACAATTTTCCTTTGCGCTTCATGTTGCGAGTCAGCGCGACGCGGGCGGCTTCCAGTTGCGTGTTGGTAATCCATGCGCGGTCGAGTGTTTGCAAACCAAACTCGCCAAAATCGATCTTGAGATTGCGCGAAGCAGTCCCCTTTCGGCTGCCACGCTGGGCTTTCCGATACTTCACACGTTTCGGCATTAATGGCATAGAGACTCCTCCTAAACTTCAGCTGGCTCGGGTGGCGGCGCGGCAGGTCCGGGGGGCGGTTCGGCGGGCCGTTCTTCTTTTCTACAAATCCAACATTTTACGCCGATCTTGCCGTAAACCGTGTTGGCCTCAGCAAATCCGTAATCAATCGGCGTGCGCAGCGTGTGCAGTGGAATTTTTCCCTCGCGGTACCATTCCGAACGCGAGATCTCAGCGCCGTTCAGTCGACCAGAGCAACGGAGCTTGATCCCCTCCGCGCCAAAATCCATTGCTGTTTGCACCGCTTTCTTCATCGCGCGCCGATAAGCGATGCGGCGTTCAATCTGCAGCGCGACGTTTTCGGCAACAAGCTGCGCGTCGACCTCCGGCATCTTGATTTCCTGGATGTCGATCTTCACCTGTTTGCCGTCGGCCATCTTCGAAATTTCTTGCGTCATCTTCTCGATTTCCGCGCCCTTGCGTCCGATCACAATTCCAGGACGCGCAGTATGAATGGTCACACGAATGGAATTCCACGCCCGCTCGATCACAATTTTCGCGACCGCCGCAAATTGCAGCTTCTTCTTCACGTAGTCGCGAATCTTCAGATCATTGTGCAAAAACGCGGGGAATTCCTGTGGCGACGCGTACCAGCGCGAGCGCCAGTCGCGATTCACGTTCAGGCGGAAGCCGATTGGATTAACTTTTTGTCCCATAAATTTACTTTGATTGTTTCCTGCTCTTAGCCCGCTTCGGCTTCGCTGACTTTTGATCCGGCGCGGTCGCTGCATCCTGCGTCGCTTCGCCCGTACCGTCCTTCTTCGCCGCTCTCTTTTCCGTTTTTCGCTTCGCTTTTCGCGTTTCCCGCGTCTCGATAGCGATCTCGTCCGAAAGCACGATGCGAATGTGACTGGTGCGCTTCAAAATTTGACTGGCGCTGCCGCGAGCACGCGCCATGATACGCTTCAACGTCGGTCCTTCGCCGACGATCGCTTCCTTCACCACCAAACCGTCAGGTTTGAGGTTCGCATTGTTCTCCGCGTTGGCGATTGCGCTTTTCAGCGTTTTGCCGATCAGAAACGCCGCCTTTTTCGGCGTGAACGCGAGCAAGTCGAGCGCTGCCGAAACCGGCAGACCCTGGATCTCACGCGTGACTTCGCGCACCTTGAAGGGCGAAATCCTCGCATATTTATATGTCGATCTAACTTCCATTATCTCAAACTCACATCGGGTTGCGCATCCACCTGGAGGCGGTCCCCCACCTTAATTTTCTCTTTCTTCGAATCCATTTCCTGAACCACCGCGCCGCAAATTTTCTGCCGCACATCGATCACCCGCAGCGTCGCAATCTTTCGATCGTCGCGCATCACTCGCATCGGCATCCCGATCTTGACTCCCTTTTTTTCGCCAAGGTTGCCGACGACAAATGACCACTCCTCCTTCACGCTGATCACGCTGCCATCCATCAAACTCGGCTCGGGCGCTTCTGGCGGATTTG
>QHQV01000451.1 GCA_003219945.1 Verrucomicrobiota bacterium
TTGCAATTTGAAATCCGGCATCTTGATTCTTAATAAGGCTGTTTAACGTTGGAGCCTTTCCGCCATGAAGCGCATTTTGATACTCAGTTACGCTACTTTGCTGTTCGCGTCTGTTGCGAATGCCCAGGAAGGCACACCGGCGCCGCCTCCGGTGGAACCGCAAGTCCCCGCCGAACATCCGGGGATGTCGCGATCGGCTCCTCCTAGCCAGGCGGTGGTTCCGGTGCCGGTGCCTATGGCACCGCCAAAACCAAATGGGCCAGTCCAGAAAAGCCTTGTCCGAATCACAGCCACTGCGGTGGATCCCGATTACAAGGCCCCGTGGAATGCAGGCGCGCTCGAGCGCGGCGTCGGCGCCGGATTTGTGATCAGCGGCAATCGCATCATGACGAATGCGCACGTAGTCGCCAACAGTCGGTACATCACCGTGGAGCGCGACGGCGATCCGAACAAATATCCTGCTCAGGTGCAATTCATCGCAAACGATTGCGATCTGGCGTTGATCACCGTGCCCGCGAAGGATTTTTTCAAGAACATGGTCCCGCTAAAATTCGGGGGCATCCCAGCGCTGGAGTCGACCGTATCAGCGTATGGTTACCCGATTGGCGGAGAACGGATGTCCGTCACAACCGGAATCGTGTCGCGAATTGATTTTCAGCTCTACACGCATTCGTCAGTTGACCAGCACCTGGCAATCCAGATCAGCGCGCAAATTAACCCAGGCAACAGCGGCGGTCCGGTGATGCAGGACGGCAAAGTCGTTGGCGTCGCATTTCAGGGCTACAGCGGCGACGTCGCTCAGGGTGTCGCCTACATGATTCCGACACCGGTGATGAACCGGTTTTTGAAGGACATCAGCAACGGGCAGTACGACGAATATCCCGACCTGGCGATCACCTATGCGAAACTGCAAAATCCGGCGCAACGAAAATTCCTCGGACTACAAGATGACGATCGTGGCGTGCTCGTGAGCTCAGTGGTCGCGGCGGGTCCGTCGGATGGCATTCTGAAGAGCGGCGACGTGCTTCTTTCAATCGATGATCATCCGATCGCCAGCGATGCGAACGTAGAGTTGGAGGGCGAACGCTCGCAATTTGAGGAAGTCGTGGAGCGCAAGTTCAAGGGCGACTCGGTGAAGATCGACATCCTGCGGGACAAACAGCCAATGACGGTGACGATCAAATTGTTCAAGCCCTGGCCGTACTCTATTCAGGGTCACAGCTACGATGTGCGACCGCGTTATGTGCTTTATGGCGGACTGTTGTTCCAACCGCTAAACCTGGACATGCTCGAAGCCTATCGCACATCAGACCTGCGTCTCCGGCATTTCTTCGAATACTTCATCCTGGAGCAAATTTATTTGGATCATCCTGATGTCATTGTCCTGAGCAACATTTTGCCGGACCCGATCAACAGTTATCTGTCGCCGTACCGCGGCGGGATCGTGGATGAAGTAAACGGAAAAAAAATTCGGACGCTGAATGAACTGTCGGAAGCTTTCGCGCAGGCGCCGGAGCGGCTGGTGATTCGTATGATCGGAGACGGACCTCCGCTGGTGCTCGACCGCAACAAAGTGGAAGCCGCGCGCGAACGCATCAACACGCGTTACAATGTTTTGAAAGAGCAAAATCTCGAGGACAAGCCCGCATCGCGCATCGCAGCCGCAAAGGACAAACACTAACATGCGAAGACAATCTTTCATTACTTTCGGCATTGTTCTCGTCGCACTCAGCGGCGCGTTGGCAAAGAAGGAACCGGCTATTCCGACCACGGCTACCAAGCCGAAACAGGTCGCCCTCGTTCGAGTGAATGTAACCGGCCAGGGATATGATTATTTTCGGCCGTGGCAAAAGAAAGCGCCGTTTTCGAAGCGTGCACTCGGCGCGATTTTGCCTAACGGTCGCGTCCTTGTCACTGCCGACTTGGTAACAAACCAAAATTACGTCGAGCTTGAACGCGCAGAATCGGGCGAAAAAACGGCGGCGAATATCCGTATGATCGATTACGAAGCGAACCTGGCGCTCCTCGAGCCGGCGGAGAAAAGTTTCCTGGACGGCATTAAGCCGCTAGAAATCACGTCCGACACAGTCGTTGGCGATCGGCTCGCGGCCTGGCAACTGGAACCGACAGGCGCGTTGCTGGCGACCGAAGGTCTCGTGACGACGGTGCAGATGATGCCTTACCCCATCGATGTTGGACAATTCCTTACCTATCGCGTCAGCATTCCGATGCAGTACCGGGAAAACAGCTACACGGTTCCGCTGGTGAAGAACAACAAGCTCGCCGGGTTACTGTTGCGTTACGATTCGCGCTCGCAACTGCTCGATGCTATCCCGGCGCCGATCATCACGCATTTCTTGAAGGAAGCCGAGGGTCAGAATTATCGTGGTTTCCCATCCGCCGGCTTCTCATTTTTCCCGACGCGGGACCCGGCACTGCGCGAGTTCGCGGCTGAAAAAGGCAAGAGCGGTGTTTACATAACTAATGTCGAGCCCGGCACCCCTGCAAACAGGGCAGGAATGAAGGTGGGCGACATCGTGACCGCGGTCGGGAATCACGACATTGATGAGAACGGCAACTACGTGGATCCGCTTTACGGCAAGATCGAGTTCACGAATCTGCTCACAGCGCACGCGTACGCCGGCGATGTTATTCCTTTCCACGTTCAGCGTGACGGCAAGCCGATGCAGTTGAACGTGACCTTGGAACATCGCGACGCGAAGGATTACGTGAGTCCACCGTACTATCTCGATCAAGCGCCGCGCTATTACGTTCTTGGCGGGCTGATTTTTCAGGAGTTATCCCGTCAGTATCTCAAAGAATGGGGACCGAACTGGCAACGCGAAGCGCCTCAGCGCCTGGTTTACATGGACCATTTCCAATCCGAGCTGTTCCCGGAGAAAAATCGCCGCGTCGTCATTCTCAGCCAGGTGCTTCCTGCGAACAGCACAATCGGCTACGACGACCTCGCATACCTTACCGTGAAAAAGGTGAACGGAAAAGAAATCAAATCGTTGGACGATCTGGCCGAAGCCGTGAAGCAACCAGTCGAAGGCTTCATCAAAATCGAGACCGAAGAAGATCCCAAGCAGATCGAGCTCGACGCGTCGCAAGTTGCCGCCGAAGCCCCCGCGCTTCAGGAAAACTACGGCATTTCTTCGCTGCAAAGATTGCAGTGATCACTGGCCCGGCTCTTTCAAATTTTCTGATCGACGCTCAGAAAGCTCCGGTAAGCTCGCTGACCAGAACCTACTAGTAGCGTCGTCTACCCAACCCCCAGTACGCCAGAAACGCCGTCAGGACCAGCAGCGGGCCGAGGACCAAAAAGAAACCGTACGGGTGTTGATTCAGCGGGATACCACCCACGTTCATGCCGAATAAGCCCGCCACCAGATTGATCGGCAAAGCCAGCACAGTTACCATCGTTAATACAAATAGCGTGCGATTGGTCTGTTCACTCACGAGCGCGGCCAATTCTTCCTGAAGTTGTTTAACGCGCTCAACCAAGGCTGCTGTATCGCTAATGGCGGTGGAGAATTTCTCTGCCGCTTGTTGCAGGTTCTGAAGCTCGTCCTGTGAAATCCAATCAGGAGGCCGACTGAGAAGGCGAAAGAATGCAGCCGGTTCCGGGGCTAAAAGCCGTTGAAGTCGAACCAACATTCGCCGCAGGGTACCTAGTTCGCTGCGACTGACAGAAACGCGCTTGGCTAATAGTTGCTCTTCCATCGGCCCCACCCGCTTTTTGGCCTTTCGCACAATATCAACCAACACACTGGCCTGATCTCGCAACAACCGCGCCAGGATTTCGATCGCCGAGCGAAAAACCTGGCCCGCTTGCACCGCTGCCCGGAGTTGGTCAATCGAGCGCCAGGGCCGGACATGCGCGCTTACCAGCACGCGCGGCTTTACACAAAGAGTGGTGGTCGCAACTGGAACGTCAAAAGTGAAATCGAAAAGCACATCATGGATCCGCGCCACCAAGGCGTCCCCGTCCTGCTCCAAATGAGTCGCGTCGACATCGCTTTGCAACGATTCGTAAAAGGCGTCTGGCAAAGTCAGGTGCCGCCGTAGCCAAGGCTCTGAAGCCACGTTGGAAAGCGAAAAATGCAACCAGAGGAATTCACCCGGTGGCGGCGGACCCGAGACGGTCAAAAACTCAACCGCCGCCTCCGAAGTGATTGACAGAGCTGGTTGGTTGG
>QHQV01000452.1:0-523 GCA_003219945.1 Verrucomicrobiota bacterium
AGCATGCATTCGCGACCGAATTCAAAATGAAATCACTGTACGAAGTCGTCATCTTGGGTGCCGGCCACCCGGCGTCGCCGAGGCTTCGGCGTGGCAAGTAACGGTCCCTCGCACGATACTCATGTCCGATGAAATCCAGATATGACGTTGTAATCCTGGGAGCGGGGCACAACGGCCTTGTCGCGGCCGCGTACCTCGCGCGCGCCGGGTTGAGCGTGGTGTTGCTGGAAAAGAACGATTACATCGGGGGGGCGACTACTTCGCAGCAAATCTTTCCGGATTACGACGCGCGTTTGTCGCGGTACTCGTATCTAGTCAGTCTCTTTCCGCACAAGATCATCAACGATCTCGGATTGAAGCTGGAACTGCGCCGGCGCGCCATCGCATCCTGCACGCCATACTTGAAACATGGATACCATGGCGCATTGCTCTTGAGCAACGTCGATGAAAAAGTGGGCCGCCGGTCGATGTGTGAACTGACCGGAAACACCACTGAGTACGACGAGTTGAAATGCTTCTATGC
>QHQV01000452.1:533-5100 GCA_003219945.1 Verrucomicrobiota bacterium
GCATTGCCGCGCGTGTTCGCAGACCGCGTCTGGGATTCGATGCTCGAGCCGCTGGTTTCCAGGGAAGAAATGGCCCACCGGTTCAAGGTGGACGAAATCTCCCGTGAAGCCTGGCGCGCTTTAGTTGAGGAACCGCTCGGGAGCGCAATCGAGCGTTACCTGCGAGACGATCTGGTGCGCGGCCTCGTGTTCACCGATGCGAAGGTTGGCATCTTCACGTATCCGCACGACAGTTCACTGCTGCAAAACCGGTGTTTCCTTTATCATTTGATTGGCAATAAAACGGGCGAGTGGAAGGTGCCGGTGGGCGGGATGGGCGCGGTTTCGTCCGAACTGGAACGCGCCGCGCGGAAAGCAGGCGCCGAAATGCTAACGAATGTTCATGTCCACGCGCTGAACGTCACCGGTAAAACGCGCACGGTTGAATTTCTGGTGAACGGACAAAAACAAACCGTCGAGGCGCGCTTTCTCCTGATTAACTTTGGACGAAATTTGCTGGCAAAGTTTACAGGCCGATTCTTTCAGCCGGATCGCACTGACGAAGGATCAGTTTTCAAGATCAACATGCTCCTGAGCCGTTTGCCGAAACTGAAGGCAAAAAAAATCCCGGCGACCGAAGCGTTTTGCGGGACGTTCCACAGCGATGAAGGCTACGAACAGATGAATCTCAGTTACGACGAGGCATCAGGCGGCAGATTGCCGGAAAAAACGCCGTGCGAAATCTATTGCCACACGCTGACTGATGACAGCATCCTCGCGCCGGAGCTGCGCGCACAGGGCTTTCATACGATGACGCTCTTCGGCCTGGATGCGCCGTGGAGCTTGTTTGTGCGGGATAATGAGGAAATGCGCCGGGAAGCTGAGAAAAAATACCTGGCCAGCATTAACCAATGGTTGGAAGAACCGATCGAAAGTTGCCTGGCTTTGGCGCGTGATGGCAGCCCTTGCATTGAAAGCAAAAGCCCCGTGGATATCGAGGATGCGCTCGGGATGTACCACGGGAACATTTTTCATAACGCGCCAACGTTTCCATTTGCGGAGCGCAGAGAGCAGGTTGGCACGTGGGGTGTCGAGACGGGATACGAAAATGTGTTTTTCTGCGGATCGAGCGCCTTGCGAGGTGGCGCTGTTAGCGGCATTCCTGGGCATAACGCGGCGATGAAGGTGCTTGAACTTTGTCGAAAGACTTCCAATGCCTGAGAGCTCAACATTCCAACGAGCTGATCCGCGCGACGTGGAATCGATCGACGCAATCATTGCCGCCGCCTATCACGTGATCTCCGGGCCGGCTGGACAAAAGCGCGACTGGAATCGCGAGCGATCGCTGTTTTATCCCGGCGCACGTATAATGCCGACTGCGAGCGTTCCGGGAAGAAACGACGTCGAGCTTGAGCCGCAAATGCTGGATGTCGAAAAGTATATCGCGCGGGCGGAACCGCTTTTGCAGCAAGGCTTTTACGAAACAGAAATCGCGCGGCGCACCGAAGAGTTTGGCCGGATTGCTCACGTTTGGAGCACGTACGAATCGCGTCACGATCCGAGCGATCCTGCGCCGTTCATGCGTGGCATCAACAGCTTTCAGCTTTTTAATGACGGCAACCGCTGGTGGATCTTATCAGTCTACTGGCAACACGAGAGCGCGGAGCACGCGATTCCGCAGAAATATCTCTAGCAACCTTCGGGGCTGCGGCAGCTGCTTGAATCAATGAGGCCGCAATCCCTTCGCCGTTGATGAAGGCCTGCTACGTCGTCAGTGTCGGGTGCGCGCGCCAAACGCATTCACTTCTTTTGCAAAACTCTCCAGCATTTCCGGCGCAGGTTGCGCCGCGTACCGCAGCAGGATGTACGTGTCGGCGATTTGGCGGATGTGGTTAGATTCGTTAGGCAACGATTGAGCAGCGCGCCGTGTAAAATTTAACGGACCTTCGCAGGGATCGCGCGGCACGCCGAGGCGCGCAATCTTGCGGCAAAAATGTTCATACAACGCCTTTACCCGGTCCACGCGCGAGCGCGTCCGCAGTTGCATCCATGCGAAATAAATTGCAAGCAGTGCGATTGCGACGAGCAGAATTTGCACGACGAGAAAGACCGGACCGCGGCTGGCGATTCCCATGGACGTTAGCAAGACGTCTTGTACGTCGGCGTCGAACGCAAGAAGTCGCGTGTCCCACTCATAGCTCAGCGTTTGCCAAATGAACCGAACATTGGTGAAAAGGCCGGACCGCAGCAATTGCGCTATCAAGGCGTTCCGGCGAGCTCCCATTTGCCCGGAAGCGACGCGTGTCTCCAAAAACGAGGTGAGATCGAGACTCGCTCTTCCCGGCGCAACTGCACTCGTTGGATCTACTCGAGTCCATCCGTTTTCTGGAAGCCAAACCTCGCACCACGCGTGTGTGTCCGCTTGCCGCACAAGAAAGAAATCGCCTAGATCGTTGTACTCACCCCCGAGGTAGCCGACGACAACACGCGCGGGGATTCCTGCCAATCGCATTAGAGTACCGAAACTCGCAGCATAATGTTCGCAGAACCCGACGCGGCGGCGGAAAAGAAATTCCTCCAGATCATCGTATTCGCCTGGCGTCAATGAATAGCTGAACCCTTGCGTCCGAAAGAACTGAAGCGCGCTGCTTACTACGCCGCGCGAGTCACGACTTTGCACCGTCCAGGAGTGCGCCAGGTCGCGCACCGCCGGGCTAATTGATGCCGGCACCTCGAGCGCTTCCGCTCGTTCCTTCGCTGTGATCTCGCTCCGGCTAGATGCTGATGACACGACATCATATCGGCGGGATTTTCGAATCGGCTGGAAGCTGGAGAGATAATCGCCGCGTGCGAGCATTGCACCAGGAACAGCTTTGATCGGGCGGTCGAGCGCAAACATCCAGCGCGCCCCATTCGGCGCTAGAGTGATCTTCTGCTGGATTTCCTTAGCGTTGGACGGTTGAACTGAGAGGGCGCCGCTGTCTGCGACGTCGGGCGTGGAAGATGGAGCCTTCGGCCGCGGCGTGTACGGAGCTCGCCATTCCATGCCGTTGCAACGCCACATGACAACCCCGCGCCAATACATCGGACCAGACGGCCGAGTGCTGCTTCCAGGAAACTCCGCGCGGAAGGCGATCTCCGAAGAATTTGCAAGGGCCGCTATGCTTCCAGGAGAAAGCCGATCGGAAAAGCCGGTGTTTGCCGAACGGAAGGGACGCAGTTCAAACCGGAGTGCAGCATTGATTCTGGGAAACAGCAGGAAAAAAAGCACCATAAGCGGCAATGCTTGAAGGAGGAGTTTGAACGTCGTACCAACCGGAGGCCAGACCGCGCCCGGTGCCGCTCCGCGATGAAACTGGATGAGTGCGACTAGAAGCAGAGTAAAGGTGATCAGGAGACAAATCGCGGTCGCGAAATCTTGCGAAAGAAAAAATCCACACAGACAAAGTATCCACCCCATAAGTACCATGACTCGGAACTCGCGTGCCGTGTGTGCTTCGAGAATCTTCAGAGACATGAGAACCACAAGTAGAGATATGCCTGCCTCAACGCCCCTAACAGAACCGTAACTGACAAAAATCGTCGTGAGCGCCGTAGCAACGAGCAGCAGTTTCAAAATTATAGAGCGAAGTCGGTAACCCCTAGGTTCCATCCAAAATTTCAGAGCAAGCGAGACAAGAAAAAGCCATGGAACCCAAATGGCGAGAGAGTCGAAGAACGGAGGCAGTGTGAAGAGCAATGCTGCGGCCATCCAAAGCAGCGGTCGCCGGGGGATACTCGTGTCTGTCCTAATCGGACTCCGTGTGTTACTCGTGCTCATACGTCCGCTGGTCGGAACAGACTCAAAGCACGCAGACAATAGTGAAAATGCATCTGCCCAAGGCCTGGAGAAATTTCGGTGCCTGGAAGACGAAGACCATAAGGCTGCCGGATACGTTCAGCCTCGATCACCCAAAGCGTGAGCTGCGACAGCCTTTCCTCCACGTCAGCTAAGCGGAGCTCGAAAAAATCGAGATACACCGCGCCCTTGGTTTCGGCAGCAAACTGTTTTGTCATCAGTGGTTGCCCGCGCGCCACAGCTTTCCAATCAATGTTACGTTGGGATTCTCCCGGCACATAGGCGCGGACTCCGGCAAAGTCGTCGCCATGCCCGATGCCTTGCTGAACCCAGTTATCGGCGAATCGTGAGCCGTTCGTCGGTAGCTGAGGATTTCCCGCTGGCCTGGGATACACGACGTAGCTTTGGTTAGAGACAAATCTCTTTGACGCACGCACAAACCCGAGAGGATAACAACTCGTTAGGTCTAATGTTCCTATTTTATGTTCGCCTCTGCGATGCGCAGAAAATCGAAGGGTTAGACGCGCCGCGCTCTCGCGAGGAATGCAGTCAAGGCGTTCACGTCTTTTATATGAGTCCGCCAGAACCAGCTCGATTCCATAGCGTGTCGCACGGGAGCTGTTCATGATCTCAACCGGCAGGCACACGTCATCGCCCGCAAACGTTGGCTTGGCGGATTCAACCCTCAGGGTGACGCCGACAAGATTGATCAGCGTATGCGGAATCGAGACCAGGAAGACCGAAGCTAGC
>QHQV01000453.1 GCA_003219945.1 Verrucomicrobiota bacterium
ATCGGCGAATGTATCGAGAATCGATCCGACAGCCTGCCAAGTTCTGGACGCGCGAAGCGAAGGAACTGGCCTGGCGCGCGCCATGGAAGAAAGTAGTCGAATGGAAGCCGCCCTTCGCGAAATGGTTCGTCGGCGGCAAACTGAACGTTTCGGAAAATTGTCTGGACCGGCATCTAGCCGGATCGCGTCGGAACAAGGCGGCGATAATTTGGGAAGGGGAACCCGGCGACAAGCGCACGCTCACCTATCAGCAGTTGCATCGTGAAGTCTGCCGCTTGGCGAATGTGCTGAAACGGAACAACATCAAGAAAGGCGATCGCGTCATCATTTATCTGCCGAACATTCCCGAGGCGGCGATTGCGATGCTGGCCTGCGCGCGAATCGGCGCAGTGCATTCGGTGGTCTTCGGCGGATTTAGCTCCGACAGTATCCGCGACCGAATCGCCGACAGCGGCGCGATTGCGCTCGTCACCGCCGATGGCGCGTATCGTCGCGGCGGGATTGTGCCGCTGAAGAAAAACGTGGACGACGCGCTCCGCGATAGCAGCTCAGTCCGGCGTGTCATTGTTTTTCAACGGGCGGCAAACGATATCCACATGGAGGAAGGCCGCGATCATCGAGAACTGGAATACGTGGATGCAAACTGCCCGCCCGCGCCGCTCGACAGCGAACATCCGCTTTACCTTCTCTACACAAGCGGATCGACCGGCAAACCGAAGGGAATTTTGCACACCAGCGGCGGTTATCTGGTAAATGTTTATTGCACCACGAAATACATCTTCGATATCCGCGATGAGGATATCTTTTGGTGTACAGCCGACGTGGGGTGGGTCACCGGTCACAGCTACATCGTTTACGGTCCGCTCGCGAATGGCGCAACTGTTGTGATGTACGAGGGCGCACCAAACTGGCCCGAGCCCGATCGGTTTTGGAGAATCATCGAAGAGTACCGGGTGAATATTCTGTATACTGCCCCGACCGCGATCCGCGCATTCATTCGTTGGGGCGACGATTGGATCGCGAAACACGATCTCTCATCGCTACGGTTGTTAGGCACAGTCGGCGAACCGATCAATCCGGAAGCTTGGATGTGGTATTACAAAAAAATCGGCGGCGGCCGCTGTCCCGTCGTAGATACGTGGTGGCAGACCGAGACTGGCTCGATCATGATTACTCCTCTCCCGGGCGCAATACCAGCCAAACCCGGTAGCGCTACGCTTCCGTTCTTTGGCGTCGAGCCAGCCGTAGTCGACGCAAAGGGACAGGAAGTTGGCCCGAATATCGGCGGCAAATTGATTATTCGCCGGCCGTGGCCTTCGATGTTGCGCACCATCTACGGCGATAATGCGCGGTACCGACAGCAATACTGGAGCGAATTCAAAGGCAATTATCTCACGGGCGACGGCGCGCGACGCGATGAAGACGGTAATTTTTGGATCGTCGGCCGCATTGATGATGTTCTGAACGTGGCCGGTCACAGGCTTGGCACATCGGAAATCGAAAGCGCGCTGGTCAGTCACCCGCGAGTCGCAGAGGCGGCGGTGGTCGGCAGAGCGGATGAATTAAAGGGTCAGGGCGTCGTCGCATTCGTGACAGTGAAGAGCGGAATTGAGGTCAGTCGCGGGCTGAAGGAGGAACTACGCGATCACGTCAGCAAGCACATTGGCGCGATTGCAAAACCCGATGAAGTGCGTTTTGCCGAGGCGCTTCCCAAAACGCGCAGCGGCAAAATCATGCGACGCCTGCTCAAAGAAATTGCCAGCGGCGCCAAGGTCACTGGCGACACGACTACGCTGGAGGACTTCAGTGTGCTGGCAAAGCTGGCAGCGTCTGAGGAATAACAACATCTGCCCTATGCGACTCCTCAGACACATGAAAAATCTTTTTCCCATTCCTAGTTCGTATAGCCTCTTCTTGTGAGCTTCATTCGCACAGGTTTTCGCGAAGTAGCCTTAAAGCTCAAGCGCCAGCGAACACGCATTGCGCTCCGGCATGACCGGCGTCTTCTACAACGAAGTGAAATTAACCTCGGACGCGAGGGGACAGCACAGGCGGCGAATTTTCCCGAACTGCGCAACGAGATCGTTGCACTAAAGAAACTGGAGCAGGAGCAAAAAGAAGTCGCTCTGCGGATCGCGCGGATTGACGAAGGAATAAAACGAATTGAAGAAGAACGCCAGCAAATCGCGCGTGAGCAAGCGAACGGAATTGCGAAACTCGAAGCAGAGAAAAAGCCGCTTCTTCAAAAGCGTAACCAGGCGAAGAGCACCGCAGAAGTATCCGAACGAGAGCTCGGCGGAGTGGAGCGGCGCATTCAGGAGAGCGAAGCTGCCGATCGCGATCTCTTGAAACAACTTTCCGATCTGCACGCCCTTGATCCGGCTCCCCCCGATCTCGAAGCGCTCTCCGCGGGAATCATGGCAAAACGGGCGCGTCTTCCGGACGACCGTTCCGAACTCGTGCGAGCACGCGTGGGCAGCACTGACGCGGTGCGTACGGCAAAGGAAAAGTTGAACACTGCTGACTCCGAACTTGCCGCTGTGGAAAAAAACATCGCGCGCGTGCGCAGCGAGTTTGAAGCCCGCGAACGCAAATTGGCTGAGAGTATTCGGACCCAACAACAAGCAGCGCGCGAAGCGCGAACGCGGCATCAAACCGTCGAGGAACGAAAAAAGCCGGCGTATTTGAGCATCGGCCGGCATTTGTCTGAAAAGGGCGTTCCTCCGCCGAGCGCGCCGCATCTGCTAGAGGAGGCTCATCGTCGCAGAGAGGCCGTACGTCTGCAGTTGAAGCATCAAGCGGAGCTGGCCCAGCTCTCCAGCCAGATCGATAAGCAGGAGCTGCGAAAGTTTTACTTCAGCGCGTTTTCGGTGCTGGTTCTGCTGGCGATCACCTTGCTCGTTGTTTTCCAATCGCCGCGCGGACGCGAATGGCTCCCGCAGGAAACCGACACCATCTTGTCGATTAACGCGGATCAATTCGAACGCGCAAACCTCGCAAAGCGCTGGCCCGATACGAAGGCCAAGCTCTGGCCGGGATTGATCGGCCCCGCCGCTTCTGTTCCGGGGTTAAATTCATCGCGCGATACAGCGCGCATCACCCGCGCGCTCACGACGGACGAGACCGGCGAGACCAAAGAGTTCAACCTCGTCCAAAGCCGTCGCAGCCTTGCCAAGGTGATTCGTACCGTCGCTGACGACAAGAATTTCCGAAGGCGCCCACAGACGATCAGTGGTTTGCCCGTTTGGGAGCGACAGCCCAGCTCCGCCGAGGGCACAGCCGCCGAGCCGGATTTTGCCCTGGCTCGCGTCGGGCCGGCAACGCTTGCCGTTGGCGCACCAGAAGAAGTGGATGAGCTGGTACTCGTGCGACTGGGAATGAAGCCGGACATGAAAATCACCGGGCAGCTGTTCGATCGTTTCGAGGCTCTCGATCATGAGAGCGCGCTGCGGCTCATATCCCGTGATCCACCGGATCTCTCCCGCGTTTTCCATCCCATCTTTTCCCGTGAATTACTCGATGCCTCGCAATTGATCGGCCTTGCCGTGAACCTGCAAAATCCAGTAAAAGCCCGAATCCTTATTCAGGTGAATGCTCCTAAAAACGCCGCCGACGTCGCGCGCGATTTGCGCGGCAATCCGGAGCAATGGCTTCGCCTGCCTGACTCGCCGCTGTTGCTTTATTCGCAGCCGCCGGAGATCCAAACGCAGGGCAGCTCCAATCTCGAGTTGCGTTTCACGGTGCCAGAAGACAGTGCACGCCTTCTCCTGGAACGCCTCGCCGGGACAGATGTTCCCGAAGGAGCCGTGGCAGAGTATTAGTCAACGGTGCACGGACCTCACAACAAGATTTGGTTGTTTATTGCGCTGGCGGCAGTTCTCATGGGGATCAACGCAAATGCTGATTGCCCTTTCGTTGATATCCAATCGGTCAATCCAACGATCGTTGTAGAGTTGCGCTACGCGGGAACTAAGAATTTTGTCAACCATCCACTTTACCCTCAGGGCACGCGCGCTCTCGCCCGCCCTGAGGTTGCCGCAGCTTTGACTAAGGCGCAAACGACTTTGCGTCGTTACCAATACGGACTCAAAATCTGGGACGCTTATCGGCCGGTAAGCGTACAAACAAAGCTTTGGGAGGCATCGCGCAACAGTGACCATGTTGCGAATCCTGAAGTCGGCGTCGGCTCGTTGCACAGCTGGGGCGTCGCCATCGACGCAACTCTGGTCGACTCATGGAATCGTCCGGTTAGCATGCCGAGTGATTTTGACGATTTTACGCCGGCGGCAATGTGGCGTTACACGGGTTCGTCTTTCGAAGTCCACCGTCACTTGCGTTTGCTCCACTGGGCAATGGATCGCGCCGGGTTTTGGGGAATGCGCACTGAGTGGTGGCACTATACGATTTCGGATTGGAAAAAATTCCTGCCGGAAGAGGCACGGCATTCTGCGCACCTCCAGGGAACTCACTGGAACGGCAAATTATGATCGACGGCTTTCTTCGCGGTTTGCGCCAGCCGGAATATGTTCATGTATTGCTCAATCCGCTGCCTGTGTATGGGCTGCTTATTAGCTGGATCGCTCTTATCGCCGCTCTGATTTCAAAAAGCCGCCGAGCAGACATTGTCACGTTGATTCTGGTA
>QHQV01000454.1 GCA_003219945.1 Verrucomicrobiota bacterium
AAAGAAGGCAGGGTCAACCAGCCGAGCTTTATCGGCTCGCCGTTCTCGTCTTTCTTGATGATGATGTCGGCGCGCGCTTCCTGATCTTTTAGCTTAATTTCATCACGCACCAGATCGACATTTTTCCGGCGCGACGGATCCGTGGCAGCGGAGGGAATCACAAGCAAGCGAACGCGTGTGCCTTTCTTTCCGCGAATCATTTCGACGACTTTGTCGAGTCGCATCTCGCGAACATCGACGTATTCCGCCTGGCCCTGTGCCACGGCACTGATGCGGTCGCCGACCTTGAGCCTTCCGTCTGTTTGCGCTGGTCCGCCCGGCACGAGGCTTTCAATTTTGGCATAGCCATCTTCGGAGCGAAGCATGGCGCCGATGCCCACAAGCGATAGGCCCATGTTGATGCTAAAATTCTTCATGTCCGCCTTGCTAAGGTACTCCGAGTGCGGGTCGTAAGCCTGGGCGAGCGCGTCGAGATAGAGTTTCATCTGCTCGTCCTTATCCTGCTCGTGAACATTCTTGGCCAGACGCTCATAGCGACGAGAGACGAGTTGCGGCGCAGGTTCGATCGGGTGTTCGCTCAAATGCTCCTGAAGCAGCTCGTTTGCGATTCGGCCGCGCCAGAGCTGGTCGGCTTCAGCCTCGTTTTTTGGCCACGGCGATTTTTGCCGGCTCAATTCGACTGTCGCATTGCTTTTGAAGTCGATCGGTTGTTTCAACAACTCTTTTATCTTGGCTACGCGTTCATCAACGCGCTTTGTGTATAGCGCGTAAATTTCGTAACCGGGCTTGAGCGTTCCCATGAGGATGTCCCCGGCCACGGCGTTACCATACTTTGCAGTAACGGAGTCAACGTCTTCCTGCGTGAAAAAGAGATGGCTGAAATCGAGCATCTCCAGATACGTCTGCAGGAATTTTTTCGAAACCTCTTCATTAAGCTTGTGTCGGGTGTAATGGCCTTCCTCCAGTAGTCGCCCAACGGACATGGCCACCGTTTCTCTCGAACTTGCCGGTGCCGGCGGAGCCGCAAGTGCAGCCGTAAAAAAGATGGTGCAAAGGGCGAGTGACCGTCGCAAAGATGATCTCATTGGTAAAAAAGAGGTTTAAGACATTCGCAGAATTCGCCGCGCAGCGCAAGACGACGAGACAAAATCGGCATTGTTGGGTAGAAGTAGACAACCGACAGCGCCGAACATTCAAAAACTTCGTGACGATGAGATCTGCGACTTACAAAGAGTTTTGCGGCGGCATTTTCGAAACCAATTGCTATCTGTTTGAAGCGCCCGAGGGATGGGTCCTGTTCGACGCACCTGAGGGTGCGTGCGAGTGGGTCCGCTCGCTCGATATCCATCCCAAACTGTTGCTGTTGACACATGGGCACGTCGACCACGTCCAGGACGTTGCCAAAATTAAACGCGAGTTTCACTGCCAGATCGGATGTCACCCGCTCACCGCGCCTATGATTTCTGATCGCGATTTCTTTCGGAACTTCGGATTCGCGCTCGAAATCGAACCAGTCGAACCAGATTTTCTCATCCAAGAGACGCCAAACCGAAATTTTCTCGGTGCCGATTTCGAGGTGCTCGAAGTGCCTGGCCATTGCCCAGGCAGTCTTTGCTTCTTTTCGCGCAAGGACCGGTTGCTCATTGGTGGCGACGTTCTTTTCGCCGGCAGCATTGGTCGCGGTGATTTGCCCGGGGGAGATATCGATCTGCTAATCGATGGGATCAGGAAAAAATTATTTCCGCTGGGCGATGATGTGACTGTACTCTCCGGCCACGGCCCGCAGACAACGATCGGCCGGGAACGCCAGACAAATCCATTTCTACGATAAAACGACCAGACTTAAGAGGACCAAACGGCGTTCACGACATGCGCTGAGGACAGCGCACACTACAGCTACAATAAAAGGCGGGCCCTGCCCGCCATAGCCTTGGCGAAGGCGGATCACCACGGAATCTCTTTGCGATCACGCAGGAACTTACCGGTGAGATCCTGCGCCGATTCGCTGGCGAGCCACACAATCGTGTCCGCGCCTTCCTCCACTGAGCGGCTCGCATTTTCGCCGCCCATTTCCGTCCGCACCCAACCAGGGCAGACCGAATTAACAGCGAATTTTGGCAACGCCGCCGCGAGCTGCACTGTCACGCCATTAAGCGCAGTCTTTGAAATGCAGTAAGCCGGCGACCAACCATCCGCGCCACCAGTTAGTTGACCGCCGCCGCTCGAAACATTGATCACGCGCGGCGCTTTGCTTCTCCGGAGCAATTGCACGAAGGCGCGAGTTACGCGCAGCGCGCCGAGCGTATTTGTCTCCAGTGTATTTCGAAACAGGTCGTCGCTGATTTCCAAAATTGCAGTGTCCCCGTCGACAACCACACCTGCGTTGTTCACGAGCACATCGAGATGATCCTCGATGTTCGAGAATTCATGGGCCGCCTTTGCGACGCTACCACTGTCGGCAACGTCTATTTCCAAAAATGTCGATTTGCCCCATGTCTTTGCGATCTCGTCCGCCGCTTTGCGACCAGCCTTCGCATTCCGCGCACCTACGAACACGTGAAATCCTTTGGCTGCAAGCTGTCGTGCCACTTCGCGCCCGATGCCTTTATTCGCTCCGGTAATCAACGCCGTTTTCATGTACGACCCTGATTCGCCTCAGTTATCGTTCTCGGTTTGCAGAAAATCTTTTAGTAACGGCTGCGGATTCGACGGCAATTCTTCGACGTCGCGCAATTTTTTTGTTATCGCGCGGGAGCGAACATCGACGTCTTCCATCTTGCGCGATGCCTGGTCGATTTTCTCCTTTACCGCCGACAACGAGTCACCGAATTTGCCGAACTCAGTCTTCACTGCCGCGAGCAGGTTCCAGACTTCGCTGGATCGCTTCTGGATAGCCAGCGTGCGAAAACCCATCTGCAAACTATTGAGCAACGCTGCGAGCGTCGTCGGCCCAACAAACGTGACGCGACAATCGCGCTGCACGTTCTGAACCAAACCGACGCGCCGGATTGCTTCCGCGTAAAGTCCTTCGCTCGGCAGAAACAGCAGCGCAAAATCGGTCGTGTTCGGTGGATTAATGTACTTCTCGCAAATGTCTTTGGAGCAGCGCTTCAATTGGGTCTCCAAAGTTTTGGTCGCGGTTTCGACTGCCGCGGGATCGCCTTTCTCCTGCGCGGCAGCCAGCCGGTCGTAA
>QHQV01000455.1 GCA_003219945.1 Verrucomicrobiota bacterium
GGATACCTCCTGTTCACCGGCATGATCTGGCTGCGCACTTCGTCGGTTGCGCCGTGTAGTGAAAGAGCGAGACGAAACTGCGTGGATTCGTTGGCCAGCTCGCGGATTTGCGGCGCCAGTCCACTGGTCGAAACGGTGATGTGACGAGCGCCGATGCCGAGGCCCCATGGCGCGTTGATGATGCGAATCGCGCGCAGAACATTTTTCAGGTTGGCGAGCGGCTCGCCCATGCCCATGAACACGACGTTATCGATCTTTTCTCCGCTTTCTTCTTCCACGGCGATGAGCTGTTGCACCATCTCGGCTGCGTCGAGATTGCGCGTCCAGCCTTCCAATCCGCTGGCGCAAAATTTGCAGCCATAAGCGCAGCCGACCTGGCTCGACACGCAAATCGTCCGGCGATCGGAGGGTTGGCCATAAAGTGCCGGAGACGCTGGAATGAGAACGGATTCGATAAGGTTTTGATCGCGTAAGCGGAAAAGGAATTTCTGCGTGGTGTCTTTCGAGCCAAGGACGCGGACGACTTCCATCTTCGGCGTGCCAAATTCCGCTGCGAGTTCAGCCCGGAACTCGTTAGGCAAATCCGTCATCGCGTCGAAAGAGGCGACCCGTTTTTTGTAGATCCAGTCGGTAATCTGCTTCGCGCGATACGAAGGCGCCCCTCGCGCGCAAAGAAAATCCGCCAGTTCTTCCAGAACGGTTCCGGTGAGTGAGGGCTTCACGCGTGACTGTACGCGCAACAAAGAAAGAAGGAAGAATGGAGTGACTGGGTTGGGCTCTTGGATTGGCAATCCTTGGGAGGAGCTCGCTGCCCACGCTCACTCGCTCCTTCCTCGTCGCTTTACCTTCTATGTCGCTGATCCCATCATCTCCATTCGCTTTGTTGCTACTTGAGTAATCAAGCCAGATTCTATCGACGAAAGGTCCTCAACGTGGCAAAACGCATTGATCTCTTTGACAGCACCTACAGCCATTTCACCAAACAGGTCCTTGACACAATTCGTAAGGAGACTTTCGGATCCGGTTGTAATTACGGGGCCAGTGACCAATGACGAATTAGCTCTATGTAGTTCGATCGGTCTTTTTCTGTTCGTGCCGCCTGGAGTCAACGAACAGCTTATCGAAGCGTCGGGATTTCGTTTGCTAAAGCACGAAGACGTCAGCGCAAATGCCGCTCTGGTGTCCGGGCGCTGGCATGAATCGCGGCAACGGCACAAAGACGCGTTGGTAGAGATCGAGGGAAAAGAACGCTTTGCGGGTCTTCAACAATTTTTTGCGACCGTGCACCGCCTTACCAGTGAAAGACGGTTATCGAGATTTGTATACCTGGTCGAAAAACCGGCTCGCTAAGACGTTTTTCCGCGGCCAAATTTTGCGGATCCACATCAGCGTTTCTATTGCAGGAAAATCTGCATGTTCTGAAAGTCAAAAGTGACCGCGTAGGGCTTGAAAAAATCGTGACCGACCATGCCCGCGAGGTAGAAGCCGAACATGTATTCCCACGGGAATGGTCCATCATACAGACCCGGGACGTTTTCTTCCTTTATGTCTCCGAATGAAAGTTGATGCACGGTGTATGGCACGATCTTCAGTGTCCCGCCTCCGCCGGCGCCTTTAGTAGCTTTGTTTTGCTCCAGCTTAATCCCCGCTTCGTTAATAACGGACTCCGCAAGTTTAACACCCGCGCCCATCAGACCTGTGTCAACGAAGAGGAGCGTGGGCGGGAGCGTCTCCACGCGACCCCAGCCAACCATGAAATGGTCGCTGGCCATCCACATGGGAACCGTGACTCTCTTGCCTGAAGACTGTGTCTTAAACTCTTCCAAGCTCTTGGCATCTTTCCGACGCAGCACAAGCCCGCCGTGCGGATAATCCATCGTGGTCAGGAAATGGTAAAACAAAGTGGTTCCGATAATTCCGTCGATTTGTTTCACGCCAAATCCTTCCGAAAGCTGGCGCAAAGGAAGCATTGCCGTGGGCACGTTTTTGACGGTCCAATCCCCGAGTGCGAGTGATTCAATCCGCCCGAGCCGAACTTCAGTATGCTGCCCGCCGGAAAAGGTGCCCTGCACAGCGCCGAATTCCGGGACACCAAGCTCCTTGGCAAAATCCGTGTCGAGCGTGACCTCCGAACCGCCGGTATCGATGAAAAAGGTCACTTCCTTACCACCATTTATGCGCACATTGACCAGCGGAAGCGGATCGGTCTTTACGAACTTGACACGCGTACTCGTCCCGTTGCCTTTTAGTTCATAGGGTGTCTGGCCTTTGAAGCTCTCCAACATGGCAACGTTCAATGTCGGATACTGCTCACGAATCAGTTTGTTGCTGCTCACGTCAACGCCGCTCAGCGCGGCCGCTGCCTTTTGGAAATCGTCGCGGCGATAAAACGCCTGGGCCAGCATGATCTTTGCGTCGGCGTCACCTGGCCGCAGGCTTATCGCTTTTTCCAGCCATTCCTTCGTGTCGCCGAGCCGGTTGGAAAGCAATGCGATGCGGCCCAACTGGAGAATTGCTGAATAGTCCTTCGGGTTTTGAACGACGATTTGCGAGTAGAGTTTGCCAGCTTCGGCAAACTTTCCTGCCTGAAAGAGCCGATTGGCCGAATCAATCTCTAATTGCTTGGACTCGGCTGTCGGTTCAGCTGCCGCTGACTGCGACCGCATGACGCTAGCCAGAACAAAAATCGCGGCGCCGGCGAGAACGATGCTAATTGTTGTAAATTTCATTTCGGATTTCTGATTGTGCTCGCACGCAACGTAACATTCACGTGCGGCTCGTCGTTCATGATTCAAAGCGCCCGCGCATTTGCGGCGTAATGGTGCTCGAAAAATTAGACGGATGAAGGAAGAATTATCAAATGTCAGACAATCGTGCCGGGAGCCAACGCATCGGCGGCGTGCTCGCGCCCGTTGTAACGCCGTTCGAAGCGGATCTTGCGCCTGACCGCAAACGGTTCATCAGGCATTGCCAATGGTTATTTTCGCAGAATTGCGGGCTCGCTCCGTTTGGCACGACTAGCGAAGCGAACTCGATGTCGAAAGGCGAGCGCACCTCTTTGCTTGATGCGCTGATCGCAGCCGGCATCGATCCGTCGCGCATGATGCCGGGCACCGGTTGCTGCTCAATCATCGAGACGGTCGAGCTGACAACGCACGCAGTGAAACACGGTTGCGCTGGTGTGCTGATGCTGCCGCCGTTTTATTACAAGGATGTCCGCGAAGAAGGGCTCTACCGTTACTTTAGCGAAGTGGTGCAACGCGTCGGTGACGCGCGCCTGCGAATTTATCTCTATCATATTCCGCCGGTGGCGATCGTCGGGATCACAACAAAATTGGTAGAGCGCCTCTTAAACGCTTATCCAAATGCCATCGCCGGGATGAAAGACAGCTCGGGCGATTGGAATAACACCAAAACCTTTCTCGACGCGTTTGAAGAAAGCGGCCGTTCGGATCGGACTGGGTTCGACGTGTTTGTCGGCAGTGAAACGTTCCTTCTCGCGAACATGCGCAATGGCGGTGCGGGCACGATTTCCGCGACGGCTAACGTGAACCCGGCAGCGATTTACGAGCTGTATGCCGCTTGCGTCGGGCAATCGAAATTCGAGAATCGAGAATCGAAGTTGGAACAGCACCAGGCGCGCTTGAACGTCGTGCGCGAAGTTTTCAGCAGCAGGAAATTTTCGTCGATGAGTGCGGCGTTGAAACAGGCGATTGCGATTTACGCGAACGATCCGGAATGGAGCAAGGTGCGACCGCCGCTGGTCGAGCTCACGACCGAACAGGCGAAATTGCTTAGTGCGGAATTAAAAGCGATCGGCTTCACGATGAACGAAATCAGGAACACAGAAAGCTAATCAGGAACCCAGGAAAAGCAGGAATGGAGCGCGACATAGTAGATTCTGTGCGCGTTATAAGCGCTCCGCCAAATGCGGGGCGCGTTTTTTTTGTCATTTACAGAACCCACAAAAGCGGAGTACGACCAGGAACCCAAAAACAAGAAAAGGCCGGCTCAGTGTGAAGCGACGATAAAAGAGAGAGTGCCTGTTAAAAAACGATCTCGTTCACGCGGCGACGCAGTCCTGCTCGTCATCGCACTTTTCAAATTTGTGAAAGGCGCGCTGCTGCTGGCGCTGGCATTTGGCGCTTTGAGTTTGCTTCACAAAGATGTCGCGTCACACGTGGCGCATTGGCTCGATCAACTGCGAATCGATCCCGATAATCGATTTGTCGGCACAGTCCTAAGCAAACTGCAGCTGATACACACGAAAGAGTTGAAGGAATTAAGCGCTCTGGGCGCAGGCTACGCCGCATTGTTCCTCACTGAGGGGACAGGTCTTCTTTTGCGTAAGCGCTGGGCAGAGTGGCTGACTATTGTTGCGACAAGCTCGTTGATGCCGCTGGAGCTGTATGAGCTCATAAAAGAATTTACCGCGATCCGTTTAACAGTGCTGCTGGTCAACGCTGCGGTAGTTTTGTTTCTGATTTATCGGGTGCGGCAAAAAGAAGGACGGCAAGCAGAAACTTTCATCACTCAACGCTCTGCGGTGGATGCCACCAGCTCATCATAATGGGCGAGAAAATCCGCTGGATTGCGATAGATCGCGATTGCACCGGCCTCACGCAACACCGATTCCGGTGTTCCGCCGCAAAGAAACGCAATCGTTTTCAGACCGGCGTTTTTAGCGGCTTCGATGTCGAACCTTGTGTCGCCAACCGTCACAGCGTTGGCAGGTGAAATTTTGCCGAGCTTTTCCAATGAAGCGCCAAAGACATCGGGCGCCGGTTTCGAACTGTCGGCATCGTCACCCGACACATAGCCGTCAATGAGATTGCCGACTTTAAGAAGATCGATGTAATACTTTGTATCAGCCTTTTTGCCGGAACTGGCGAGCACGACGCGTTTGTTGTCGTCGTGAATGCGCTGGAAAAGTTCGTGCACTTTCGCGAACGATCGGACTTTTGGGAGATATTCTTTTCTGAATAGCTCGGACCGGTATTCATCCAGCTCTTTGCCGAAACGTTTGATCTCCTCGGGCGTGAGAAACTCGGGTAAATATTGGTCGGAGCCTTTGCCGATCTGCGCGCGTAATTGGTCCCGAGGAAATTGTTTGCCGAATCGCTGAAACGCGCGGTCCCACGAGTCGACGTGCAGTTCATTGGAATCGACGAGGGTTCCGTCGATATCGAATACGAAGGCGAACACAGATGATAAACGCATATTCTCAATCTGAATCGGGTTTCGCTCGTGAACTGCGCTGAGTTGCGCGTGAACCGCTGCTCTTCCTTATCAAACGGTTAGTCGTACGCTTTGCGGATGGCGGATGCGGTTCTCAGGATCGTACCGTTGTTTTAGTTGCTGAAGGCGCGCGTAATTTTCTGCGCCGTAATAAGCTGTTGGCCAGTCTGCGAAAGCAAGGTCCGGATAGTTTACGTAATGGCCTGTGACCCCGGCTTGCGCAATATGATTGCGCATCCGACCTATCGCCTCTCGAAGAACAGCCGCGTGCGAGAGCGATTCCCAGTGTGGTTGAGACTCACCCACATAACGGAAGTGCGATGCGGATAGGCGCCCTCCACGTCGCTGGAAATGGCTCCGTTCAGAGTATTGATTTGAAAAATCAGTCCCGGAATGGTTAATACTTCTTCGAAAATCCCGGGCAGCGCAGGCCTGACGTCGTCAATTCCGTTGTAAAATCCGGCGCTGGCGTTTTTCAAATAAGCGGGACCCTGCTCTCCATAATACCAGGTCAAAGCCCTCTTTAGAGAAGGGGGGACCCCCAGACATCATTTTCTTCGTTAGGCCGGCAAGCCGACGGCGGAAAGTCACCAACCCTTTTTGCTCGCGCGAACCGATAGTGATGACAACCACGATGACCTGCCTGCCGTTCATGATCCAGGCTGAAATGCCTCGTTAGGCAAATCGGAGGCGGCTTCGAACCAGGCCTCCAGCAATGCCGTGGCGCGTATCGGATCAAGTTTGTAGGGACGAAATTTCCACGACGAAGATTGTGAAGGGGCGACGCGCGTGTTGAACGTCAGTTCGGTTAGTATCCCGAAATGGCCCATTGCCACCGCCGCGCGAACTCCAGAGCAAATCGGGTTCCTCCTTTGAGTCGTGCATCCCCCGGTACCATCGACCACTTTGATTCTAATCAGATGATCACAAGTTAAACCCCATTTTCTGGCGAACATCCCGTCACCGCCGCCAAGTGTGAGACCTACGAGACCGACTGTTCTGCAAGATCCAGCTGGAAGGAAACGGCCTCTCGCCAGGAGGAACTGGTTCACTTCTTCCAATCGACAACCTGCGCCTGCAGTCAAAATGCCGGTCTGCAGAAAAATGCGCCGTTTGCCGTTTAATCCAACCTAAATAAAAGCAAAGCGATGAAGGCGATTCGGGTGCATGAATTTGGTGGGCCGGAGCTAGAAGAAGTGCCGACGCCGCAGCCCGGGCCGGGTCAAGTGCTTGTGCGGATCCGCGGCGTGGGTGTTAATCCGGTCGAGACTTACATTCGCGCGGGAAAGTACGCGCGATTGCCACAGTTACCATACACCCCGGGGAACGACGGTGCGGGCGTGGTCGAGCAGGTCGGCGCGGATGTGACTGAATTCAAAGCCGGCGATCGTGCTTATACCTCAGGATCAATGAGCGGAACGTATGGGGAGTTCGGGTTGTGCAAGAAAGAGCAGGCGCATCCGTTGCCGCAAAATGTTTCATTCGCACAAGGCGCGTGCATCGGCACGCCATACGCGACGGCGTACCGAGGGTTGTTGCAGCGCGCGGTCTCTGAGCCGGGCGAAACTGTGCTGGTGCACGGCGCGAGTGGCGGTGTTGGCACGGCAGCGGTGCAACTGGCGCGTGCTCACGGTCTGCGCGTACTCGGCACCGCCGGCAGTGACGAAGGACTTAAACTCGCGCGCGAACAAGGTGCGCACGAGGTGTTCGATCATCGCGCGCCTGAACATTTTGAACAGGTGATGAAAGCTACAGGCGGGCACGGCGTCGACGTGATTGTGGAAATGCTCGCGAACGTGAATCTCGGGAACGATCTGACTATTTTGGCAAAAGGCGGGCGCGTCGTGATCATCGGGAGCCGCGGACCGGTGGAGATTGATCCGCGCAACACAATGCAGCGCGACGCGGACGTGCGCGGAATGATTTTGCCGAACACGCCGCCGGCAGAAATGGCAAGCATTCACGCTGCGCTCGTGGCCGGTCTCGAAAACGGAACGCTGCGACCGGTGATCGGCAAAGAATTTCCGTTGGCCGAAGCTGCCCAGGCGCATCGAGCGGTGATGGAGCCTGGCGCGTTGGGAAAAATCGTTCTGATACCGCAAAGCGGAAAGCAGAAGGATTAATCAGGAAACCAGGAACAAGGGAAAGCGGATACCGGAAGAGCGCAAATCGGAGGAAGTGCTGTGGTCTTCTCGAAGGCGCGGCAGTTAAAGGCAGCGCTTACGAGTCCAAACGTGCCATCAAGATCTCGCAGTCCGTTCCGTAATCTTTCGCGATACAGTTGGTAAAGTAGATTGTTTTTCCGTCGGGCGACCAGCGCGGTGCTGTTCCGCGGCCTTCCGTATTCGCGACCAGACGCACATTGGCGCCATCGGCGTGCATGACGAAAATCTGGTAGCCGTGACCACGGCGGTTCGAGGCGAAGGCGATCGTCCTGGCATCAGGCGACCAAGCTGGCCAGCCGTCGAAAAAAGGGTTGTTCGTTAGGTTGCGCGGGTTCGAGCCGTCGCCATTGGCAACAAATACCTCCGAGTTCTCATCGCCGATAATTTTGCGGAACGCGATATGTTTCATATCAGGCGACCACGAACCATAGGTATTGATTCCGCCTGTGATAAGGCGCATGATTTTCTTGGTG